>NZ_JAAOTI010000039.1:0-79037 GCF_011297315.1 Catellatospora chokoriensis | reverse complement strand
GGTGGGGCGGGGAGGGGTGGGAGGGGTGGGGGTCAGGGGGAGACGTGGGCGAGCCAGCGGTGGAAGTGGGTGGTGAACGGTTCCTGGTTGGTGCGGACGGCTTCGAGGAGCCACTGGGCGGCGTCTCGGGCCTGCTTGACGACCTCTTCGGGGTAGCCGAACTTGGCCTGGTGCACGGCGAACTCGTCCTCGTCGACCAGCTGGACCTCGCCGGTCAGGCGGATCTTGCGCACGTCGAGGTCGAGGTCGGTGACGGTGACGGTGTCGTCGTTCCAGGTCGCGGGGGTGGTGATGTCGCAGTAGAGGGAGGTGTTGCGGGGGGCGGCGTTGAACATGGCGGTCCACCAGCCGGTGTGCGGGACGAGGACCACGCCGGGGATCTCGTACACCTTGCCGGTGTCGCTCACCGTGCCGCTCGGGATGCCCAGCCACGTGCCGTGCTCGTCGCGGCCGAGCAGGGTGGCCGGGAAGGCCCGGTGCGCACTCCCGTCGAACTTGCGGATCTCCACCCGTACGACGCCCATCCGACTACCTCGTTTCACGGCGGTGGCGTACACCCTCGCACCACCGCGCAACGATGCGGGGGTGACGCGGGTCGCGCCCACAATGCGCCATAGTCCCAAATCAGGCGGCGCGGTGGAAGACCGTCGGTGCCAGCCGGTACGGTCATTCGGTGCCGCCGAAGAAGAAGCGAACACGTGACCACAGCGCCCTCGACCTACTCGAGGCCGCTGTCGGCGCGGTGCCCGGCGGCTCGGCCCGGCCCGGCCAGCAGGCCATGACCGCGGCCATCTCCACCGCCATCGAGTCCGGCGACCACCTGCTGGTGCAGGCCGGCACCGGCACCGGCAAGTCGCTGGCCTACCTCGCCCCGGCGCTGACCGTCGACGGGCCTGTCGTCATCTCGACGGCCACGCTCGCGCTGCAGTCGCAGCTGGTCGAGAAGGACCTGCCGCGCATCGGCAAGGCGATCGCCCCGCTGCTCGGCCGCGAGCCGACGTTCGCCCTGCTCAAGGGCCGCCATCACTACGTGTGCCTGGCGAAGCTGGAGCACTCCGACGAGCAGGACCCGCAGGACTCGCTGTTCGACGCGGGCTCCAGCGGCAGCGGGGTGAAGTGGCTCGGCGAGTCGGGCCGGCTGGGCAAGCAGATCGAGCGCATCCGCGACTGGGCGATGGAGAGCGACACCGGCGACCGCGACGAGCTCGACCCGGGGGTCGACGACACGGCCTGGCGCATGGTGTCGACCCCGGCCCGCGAGTGCGTCGGCGCGGCCCGCTGCCCATACGGGCCGGAGTGCTTCGCGGAGCTGTCGCGGGCCCGCGCCCGCGAGGCCGACGTGGTGGTCACCAACCACTCGCTGCTGTCGGTCGACATGATGGCCGGGCGGCACATCGTGCCCGAGCACAAACTCCTGATCATCGACGAGGCGCACGAGCTGGCCGACCGGGTCTCCAGCGCCGCCCAGGCGGAGCTGACCCCCGACGCCGTCGACCGCACCGCCCGCGCCGCCCGCCCGTTCGTGGAGGGCGAGGAGTACCAGTCCCTGGTCGAGGCCGCCGACGCGCTGACCGTCGGGCTGGCCGAGACCCCGGCCGGGCGCATCACCGGCAAGCTGCCGACGGGCATCGTCGAGGCCTGCACGCTGCTCGACGGGGCGACCCGGCGCGGGCTCTCCCGGATCGGCGAGATCAAGGCCGAGGACCCGGACCCGGTGCGCAAGCAGCAGGCCAAGTCGCTGCTCGACGAGGTCTCCAAGACCGCGCAGCGGCTGCTGGAGGACAACGAGCACGACGTCGCCTGGGTGGAGCACGAGCCGCGCCGGGCCCTGGTCGTCGCGCCGCTGTCGGTCGCCGGCCTGCTCGGCGAGAAGCTGTACGAGGACCGCACCGTCATCGCCACCTCGGCCACGCTGACCCTCGGCGGCAACTTCGACACCCTCGCCCGCTCGCTGGGCCTGCCGGTGAGCCCCAAGACCGCGGCCAAGCCGGGCGCGGCGCCGGAGTCCGCCTCCGGGCCGGGCTGGAAGTCGCTCGACGTCGGGTCCCCGTTCGACTATCCGAAGCAGGGCATCCTCTACGTCGCCGCGCACCTGCCCCGGCCCGCCGCGTCGGGCCTGCCGGACGCGACCGGGGCGGAGTTGCTGGCGCTGGTCGAGGCGCTCGGTGGGCGCACCCTCGGGCTCTTCTCCTCCCGCAAGGCCGCGCAGCAGGCCGCGGAGCTGCTGCGGGCCAAGACGAACCTGACCGTGCTGCTGCAGGGCGACGAGGCGCTGCCGCTGCTGGTCCGCAAGTTCCGCGAGGACCGCAACAGCTGCCTGCTCGGCGTCATGTCGCTGTGGCAGGGCGTGGACGTGCCGGGAGACGCCTGCCAGCTGGTCGTCATCGACCGGCTGCCGTTCCCGCGGCCGGACGAGCCGCTGGCCTCGGCCCGCTCGGCAGCGGTCGACGAGGGCGGCGGCTCGGGCTTCGCCGCGGTGAGCGTGCCGATCGCGGCGATCCGGCTGGCCCAGGGCGTGGGCCGGCTGATCCGCTCCACCTCGGACAAGGGCGTCGTCGCCGTCCTCGACTCCCGCCTGGAGACGGCCCGCGGCTACGGCGCCTTCCTCCGCGCCAGCCTCCCGCCCTTCTGGTACACCACCAAGCAGGAAGTAGTCCTGAAGTCCCTCAAGCGCCTCGGCGAGAGCTGACCCGCGCGCCGCCGACACGGCAAGATCGCTCGACTTGCCTGGCACCTGTGCGAATCACTGCTCAAGATACGCACAGGTGCCAGGCAAGTCCGATGATCGAGGCGCGGCGCGGCGGGGCGGGTGGTCAGCGTGGGTCAAGGGAAGGTCAGCAGTCGCAGCTGCAGTCGCAGCAGTCGCAGTGTTTGCAGACCTTGCAGCAGTTGCAGGCGTCGCAGCAGTTGCCGCAGTCGCAGTGGCTGCAGTCACAGTTGTTGCACCAGGCCTCCCGGGGCAGGCCGCTCCACGGGCCCGGGTACGGGTCGCGGCAGCAGACCTGGCAGGTGCAGCACATCCAGCTCGCGACGGCGCAGCCGAAGATCGGGCCACGGGTGGCGGGCGGCATCTCCACCTGCGGCCACCAGCACGAGCCGCTGCCCGGCGGTTTCGGCGCCTTCGGCCCGCGACCCTTCTTGCCCGGCTGGACGACCGGCGGGTAGTAGTCCGGGTCGGCGCCGGCGAAGGTGCGCTCGATGGCGTGCTCGACCTCGTGCACCAGCAGCCGGTGCACCAGCTTGCGATCGGTGAAGGCGACCTCGTCCAGGGCCAGCCGGATGCCCGCCGCGGCGTCCCGGGCCAGCACCGCGGCCTGCGCGAACGAAGCCCCGGTGGCCGGCAGCGGGTTCCACGCCCCGGCGGCCCGGTCGGCGGCGAGGTCCTCGACCGCGTCGAGCAGGTGCGCGATCCGGCCGAAGAAGCGGCCTGCCTCGGCCAGCGGCTCGGCATTGCCGGGACGGCCCGCCAGCACCGCGGTGTGCGCGAACGCCGCCGCGGTGGCGAGCTCGGTGGGCTCGGTGACGGTGAGCAGCGACCCGCCCGGCGTGACGGCCCGCTCGACCTCCCGCTGGCCGTGCACGGCGGCCAGCAGCACCCCGGTGTCCAGGCCCAGGTCCAGCCCGGACCGGTGGGCCCGGGTGGCCCAGCGCCGCGCGACCAGGCGCGCGCCCGCGGCGACCGGGCGGCGGGCGTACACGCCGTCGCCGTCGGCGGCGTGGTCGGACAGCTTCGCCGAGGCCAGCACCAGGGAGACCGTCGCGGCCAGCCGCGCCCCCGCGCCCTGCGCCACGGACGCGGCGCGCATGCCGCGCAGCGGGCACGGCCCGGCAGTACGCCGATGGACGCTCGCCAGCTGCGCCTGCGTCAGCACGGAGATGATCAGGCCGTCGTAGTTGGTGACGATGCGGGCCGCCTGGCCGTGCTCGTCACGCAGCGCCAGGCACAGCCCGCACAGGTGGCCGAGCCACTCGCTGTGCAGCCGCTCGGGCAGGCTGTGCGCGCAGGGTCTGATGATGCCGAACACGCGCGGCAGCCTAGGCCACCCTGTCCCGCCCCGCCCGGCCTGAGTCGGCCAGCCGACCGTCGCGGCGGGGCCGGTGTTACAGGTAGAGGCCGGTGGCGTCGGGCTCCACGCGCGAGGCCGCGACCGCGTGCACGTCGCGTTCGCGCAGCAGCACGTACGCCTCGCCGTGCAGTTCCACCTCGGAGCGCTCGTCCGGATCGAACAGCACCCGGTCGCCGACCTGGATCGCGCGCACGTGCGGGCCGACGCCGACGGCGGTGGCCCAGGACAGCCGCGTCCCGACCGAGGCGGTGGCCGGGATGACCAGGCCCGCGGACGAGCGTCGCTCCCCCTCGGCCGCCTCCTGCTTGACCAGCACGCGGTCGTGCAGCAGGCGGATCGGCAGGCCGGTCTCGGCGCTGGCTGGGTTGAGTGTCACGCCGGTCAGGGTACTTCCCCGATGGTGCGGTGGTCGCAGGCGACTAACGTGGTGGCGTTGCCTGTCCCCGGGAGGACACCAGTGGGTCGTTTGGACAACTTCAAGGCGAATGTGCGGCGCGCCTACGAGGCGAGCCGTGCCAGCGCCCGCGCCAAGCGGGAGCAGGAGGAGCGCGAACGCCACGAGGCCGACCAGCCGCTGCCCGAGCCGGCCGAGCCGGCCGAGCCGGTGCACCACTCGACCAGCAGCCGTGACGACGTCGACGTGCCCTACGGGCTGCGTATCGGCGCGGCCTGGGCATGGCGCATCATCGTGCTGGGCATCACGCTCATCTATCTGCTGCAGTTCCTCGGGAAGATCAGCATCGTCATCGTGCCGGTGCTGATCGCGATGCTGCTCGCCGCGCTGCTGGCGCCCGCGGTGCGCTGGCTGAACCGCATCCACGTGCACCGCTCGCTGGCCACCGCGATCGTGGTGGTGACCGGCCTGGCCGCGGTCGCGGGCACGCTGACCTTGGTGATCAACCAGTTCGTCAACGGGCTGCCCGACCTGACCAAGAACGCGGCGGAGGGCGTGCAGCAGATCCAGACCTGGCTCAAGAACGGCCCCCTGCACCTGACCGACGCGCAGATGGGCAGTGCGATCGACTCGGTCACGAAGTCCATCACCACCAACAAGGAAGCCTTGACCACCGGCGCGATCACCACCGCGACGACCGTGTTCGAGGTGCTCAGCGGCCTGTTCCTGGTGATCTTCACGCTCTTCTTCTTCCTGCGTGACGGCCGCGTCATCTGGCGCTTCCTGCTGCGCCTGATGCCGGGCCAGGCCCGCGAGCCGCTGGACCGGGCCGGGGTCGCCGCGTGGGCCTCGCTGGGGGCGTACGTGCGGGCCACCGTGCTGGTCGCGTTCATCGACGCGGTCGGCATCGGCATCGCGCTGGCCGCGCTGCGGGTGCCGTTCGCCCTGCCGCTGGCCGCGCTGGTGTTCCTCGGCGCGTTCATCCCGATCGTCGGCGCCACCCTGTCCGGCGCGGTCGCGGTGCTGGTCGCCCTGGTCACCAACGGCCCGCTGACCGCCCTGCTGGTGCTGGCCGCGGTCATCGCCATCCAGCAGATCGAGGGCCACCTGCTCCAGCCGCTGATCATGGGCCGCGCGGTGGCCATCCACCCGCTCGCCGTGATCCTCGGCATCGCCGCGGGCGTGGTGCTGGCCGGGATCGTGGGCGCGCTGATCGCCGTACCGCTGATCGCGGTCCTGAACACGGCGATCCGGCAGCTGGCCGGACGCCCGCAGCCGGAACCGGACTCGGTGATCGTCAAGGCGCCGCCCTCGTCCGCCGTCTGAGGTACGAGACCAAAGGGCTCCGCCGGGTGCACCGGCGGAGCCCTTTCGTGTCGTGACAGCGGCGTCAGACCGCCTGCGGCGGGTAGTACGGCTGCGGCGGATACGGGTATCCCGGCATCGGCGGATACGCCGGGTACGCGGGTGCGGGCGGGGGCAGCAGCACCGGCACCGGCACCACCGGCTCGGCGGGCACGGGCACCGTGCGGGTCACCCCGTCGGGGAACGTCATCCGGTATGCCGCGCCGTCGAAGAAGGCCGGCGGCACCTGCGGGTCGCGTCCCACGAACACCGCCCGCGTGGTGCTCAGCACCTGCAGCAGCTCGCGCTCCTCGGCGATGCTGCGGTCCCGGTCGACCGGGTTCTCGTCGAGGCCGCGGTTCATGCCGTCGCGCACCAGGGCGAGCCGGGTGGCCGCGAACTGGAACTCCTTCATGGCCTTGCGGCCCGGATCCCCGGCGACCCGCCTCGCCCAGACCCGGGCGGCGTGCCGGCGGGACAGCGTGCCCATGGCCGCCACCTCGGGCGGAGTGAGCCAGCCGGCCGTGGCGTACGCGGGCAGCACCTGCAACGCCAGCCGGCCCTCCCGGGCCCGCACCCACAGCGCGACACCGATCATCGACAGGAACACCGGCACCATGACCGCGATGTAGCCGTACAGGAAGAAATAGGGGCTGATCTCGGCCGCCAGCGTGGCCATCAGGTTCCACGAGCCGTGCAGCGTCATCGCCAGCAGCAGCCCGCCCACCGGCGCACACCAGCGCACCCAGCTGCTGGCGGAGCGCGCGGCGATGCCGATGCCGATGCCGGTCATCGAGGTGAACAGCGGGTGGGCGAACCCGGACATCAGGATCCGGACCAGGAACATGCCGAAGACCAGCTGCGCCCCGGAGTACGGCCCCCACTGCTCGTTGCCCGAGTAGAAGCCGTGCCCGCCCAGGTAGAGGATGTTCTCCACCATCGCGAAGCCGACCCCGGACAGGCCGCAGTAGACGATGCCGTCGGTGATGCCGGACAGCTCGCGGCGGCGGCGCCACAGAATCCACAGGGGGAACGCCGCCTTGCCCAGCTCCTCGATGAACGGCGCGACGACCGTGGCGACGACCGCGTCCGGCAGGGTCACCACGTTCAGCCAGCCGGAGAAGAACGAGTTGACGCCGAGCGCCAGCAGCGTCGCCGGGAAGGCGCCCCACAGGAAGCTGATCACCAGCAGTCTCGGCGGCTCCGGCTCGTACCGGTCGAGCCAGAGGAACGCGGCGACCAGCACCGGCACCGGCAGCAGCGCCGCGGACAGGCCGACCGCGAACGCCAGCGGCCCGATCTTCCAGCCCAGGTAGCCGAGCATGCCCAGGGCGGAACCGCCGACGACGACGATCGCCAGCAGCAGCGGCAGCCAGCGCCGGGGCCGCTTGAGCGGCAGCGACGGCTCCGGCAGCACGGGCGGCAGACCCAACCCGGCAGTGCTCGGCGGCATGCCCCGCCCGGCTCCCAGCGGCGCTCCCGGCACCGACGCCGGTGCGGCCGGTTCCGGCGTGATCGGAGCGGGCGCGGGTCCGGCCGGGAGGTGGGCGGGCCCGTCCGGCGTGGACGGCGGCGCGGGCGGTCCGGATGACTCCGGCGCCTGCCACGTGTGTGCCGGTGCGGGCTGCTGCCATTCCGGCAGCGGCGGCCACGGTGCGGCCGGGCCCCCGTCGCGGTCGCCGGGTGCGGTCCCAGGAGTCGGGAGGTCGGACATGGGCGCAGCCTACCTCCGCTATGCTCGGCGAAAGGTCACGAGTGTCAGCCGCTCTCACATTCACCTGCGCAAGCGGGCGAATGTGTCGAAAGATGGAGCAAAGCCCCGGCTTGCTGACCGGCAACCCTCTGTAGTTCGCGGTGGGGTGCCCCGGGTGATGACCGGGCCCAGCCCGTTGTCGTGCTGGGCAAGCGCGGACCACTGCCCTGCCAGGGGTCCCTGACCCCGGAGGTGCCCCATGACCGCGATCGCCCAACGACCCTGCAGCGTCGTCGAGACGGCCGACATCACGCCCATACGCGTGAGCGAACCCGAATTGGCCGTGCTCGGCGTGCCCGGCCAGATCAACCTCGACTACGCCGCCACCGCGCCCTGCCTGCGGGCCGCCGCCGACGCGGTCACCGCGCTGCTGCCGTGGTACGGCTCCGTGCACCGGGGCGCCGGCGCGCTGTCGCAGCGCTGCACGCTGGAGTACGAACGCGCCCGGCAGACCGTCGGCGACTTCGTCGGCGCGCGCGCCGAGGACCACGTCGTGTTCACCCGCAACACCACCGACGCGCTGAACCTGCTCGCCCACGCGCTGCCCGCGGGCACCACCGTGATCACCTACGCCGGTGAGCACCACGCCAACCTGCTGCCCTGGCCCAATGCGGTGCGCCTGCCGGTGCCCGCCTCGCCCGACGCCGCGGTGCGCTACCTGGCCGCGGCGCTGGCCGAGGTGCGCCGGGGCAACGCCGACGGCCGGATCCTGGTCGCGGTGACCGGCGCCAGCAACGTCACCGGCGAGCTGTGGCCGGTCGCGCAGCTGGCCCTGATCGCGCACCGGTTCGGGGCCCGGATCGTGCTCGACGCCGCGCAGCTCGCCCCGCACGTGCCCGTCGACGTGTCCACGCTGGACGTCGACTACGTGGCGCTGTCGGGGCACAAGCTCTACGCCCCGTTCGGCGCGGGCGTGCTGGTCGGCCGGGGCGACTGGCTCGACGACGCCCGGCCCTACCTGGCGGGCGGCGGGGCGACCAGCGGCGTCGGCGACGCGACCCACGACGTACGGTGGACCACCGGCCCGGCCCGGCACGAGGCGGGCACCCCCAACCTGCTCGGCGCGGTGGCCCTGGCGGCCGTGTGCGCCACCCTGGAGGCTGCCGACCGGTACGCGCTGCACGCCGAGGAGCAGCGCCTACTGGCGAAGCTGCGGGCCGGGCTGGCCGAGCTGCCCGACGTCGCCGAGCTGCGCACCTTCGACGCGGACGCGGCCCGGATCGGTGTGGTGTCGTTCGCGGTGCGCGGCCGCGACTCCGCCGACATCGCCGGGCGGCTGGCCCGGGAGCACCAGATCGGGGTGCGCGACGGCCTGTTCTGCGCCCACCCGCTGGCCCGCCGCCTGCTCGGCGAGGCGTCGGTGCGGGCCGGCTGGGACGGCGTCCCGGCGACCGCGTTGCGGGCCAGCATCGGCATCGGCACCACCGACGCCGACGTGGACACCTTCCTCGGCGCGCTGCGCACCATCGTCTGACCCGCCGATCGGCGGTAATCCGGCCGGTGACCGTCCTGGGTGACCGGCTTTGGAGGTGCTCCCGGATCCGGGACGCTGGTGCGTCCTGATCCGGGCACGCCGCCGTCATTGCCCGGTCGGTCAGTCCTCGGCGTCATCCCCCGCGACCCGAGCCGACCGGCGAGGATCGTCACCCGCCTTGTTCCGGGCCGCCGCCGGCGGGACGACTCGAACCCGGCTGGTCGATCCGGCCGACCGCCCGTCTGACCTGCCGTTCCGCGTCCTCGCGGGGCAGTCCGGCGGCCCGCAGCAGGTCGGTCGCGGTCGAGCGCACCTGCGCGAACACCACCTCTCCCGAGAACGCCAGCCCGGCCTGGTGCGCTTCACGCCCCTCGCGGACGGCACGCACCGCGGCCTGCTCCGCCTGCTCGGGCTCGACCGCGTCGGCCAGCTCCCGGCGCAGCGACGACACCGACTGCGCCAGCGCGTGCACCGCGTCCACCAGGGACTCCGGCACCGGTTCGGCGTCACGGATCATCGACACGATGCGGCGTACCAGCACCCGGCTGTTGCGCAGCGAGCGCGCCAGATGGTCCGCCGCCTCGATGTACGCCGACAGCAGGCCCTGCTTGCCCCAGTGCAGCGGGGCGATCGTCGACAGCTCCTTGCTCGCCTTCAGCGACTCGCCGAACGCCCGCAGATGCGACTCCGCCTCGCGCATCCGGTCCAGCGCCTCCTGCGCCGCCGCCGCGTCGCCGCGCGCCAGCGCATCGGCCGCCTGGTTCAGGCCGTCGGCGAGCGCCTCCATCAGCGGGCTGACCGCCCGCTTCACCTCGGTGAGCGGGTTCAGCGGCAGCAGCAGCGCCATCACCAGCAGCGCGATGCCGCCGCCGACGACCGCGTCGACGAAACGGCTCAGGTAGTAGTCACTGGTGATCGGCAGCAGCGTGGCGACCAGGATGCCGGACGAGGCGGCCTGGCTCACCAGCGATGCCGAGCCGCCGATGAAGATGGCCAGGTTGATGGCGAGCAGCACGACCAGCGACACCTGCCAGGCCCCCCGGCCGATGACCAGGATGAGCAGCTCGCCGAGCAGGATGCCGACCGCGTTGCCGGCCACGATCTCGGCGGCTCGCCGCATCCGCTGCCCCACCGAGATGGCCAGCGTGACCACCGCCGCGATCGGCGCGAAGAACGGCTGGAAGTGGCCGAGCACGTCGTGCGCCACGTACCAGGCCAGACCGGCGGCGACCGCGGCCTGCACGGAGAGGATGGCGCTGCCGCGCACCCGCCGGACCCGGTCGCGCAGCGTCACCCGCGTGCGTCGGCCCAGCTCGGCGGCGTCCATGACCTTTACTGTGGCGCACCTCGCACCGCGAGCCGGACGGATGCGCCAAGATTTGGTCATGGCCGCCGATACGACCCTGTTCACCGCTGACCGGTTCGCCGCCGCGGCCCGGGCCGCCGGGGCCACCGCGCCCGAAAGCGTGCTGGCCGAGGTCGGCACCGAGCTGGTCAACCGCTGGTCGGAGCCGCAACGGCACTATCACACCGGCGAGCACCTGGCCGCCTGCCTGGACCTGGTCGGCGACGAGCCGGTGGTCGCGCTGGCGGTGTGGGGCCACGACGCGGTCTACGACCCGACCGCCGCCGACAACGAGGAGCGCAGTGCCGTGCTCACGGGCGAGCTGCTGGCCGAGTGCCAGGTCCCGGCTCCGGTGATCGAGGAAGTCGTCCGGCTGGTACGCCTCACCGCCGGTCACTCCGTGGCCCCCGGCGACCGCAACGGCGCCCTGCTCGCTGACGCCGACCTGGCCATCCTCGCCGCCCCGTGGCCCGACTACGTGCGTTACGTCGCCGCCGTCCGCGCCGAGTACGCCCACGTCCCCGACGACCTCTGGCGCATCGGCCGCAGCACCGTCCTGCAGTCCCTACTGACCCTGCCCACCCTCTACCACCACACCCCGGCCCTGGAACCCGCCGCCCGCGCCAACCTCCACCGCGAACTCGACTCCCTCACCACCCCCGCCCCTCCCGGTTGATCATGAACTTGTGGACGTGTTCGACGGCGCGTCGCTCCCCCGCCACCGTGATCACGCCTCGGCGACCTGGATTGCCGAGGCGTGATCACGGTGGCGGGGTGTGGACACGCCGGTGAACACGTCCACAAGTTCATGATCAACGCGGCGGGGGTGGGCTGGCGCGGGTGAGGTGTTTGGGGATGCGGAGGTTGGCGGCGCGGAGCAGGCGGGCTATGTCACGGGAGGTGGTGTGGCGGGCGCCGAGCCAGAGGGCGACCGGGACGCGCTCGGCGGGGATGTCGTAGTGGTCGCGGTCGAAGCCGCGGCGGGGCGCGCCCAGCATCTCGGCGAACACGTGCAGCTCCGCCAGGGACACGTCGCTGACCAGATGTGCCCACAGGCGGCCGTGGGCGGGCCAGACCGGGCTGTCGACATGGATCACGGGTCCACGCTAGCGTGCGATGGTGACCTTCCTCGACGAGCTGACGGCTGCTCTGGGCCCCGACCGCGTGATCACCGATCACGACCTGCTGATCTCGTACCGGCGTGACGAGGCGGATCTCTGCGACGCTGGTATGCCGCTGGCTGTCGTACGCCCGGAGGAGACCTCGCACGTCGCCGCCGCCCTCGCGATCGCCGCGCGGCACGGCGTGCCGGTGGTGCCGCAGGGCGCGCGGACCGGGCTGGCGGGCGGCGCGAACGCGATCGACGGCTGCCTGGTCATGTCGATGCTGGCGATGAACCGCATCGTCGACCTCGACACCGCCAACCGGGTCGCCACCGTCCAACCGGGAGTGGTCAACGCGGTGCTGGCCCGCGCCGCGCTGGCCGAGGGGCTGCGCTACCCGCCGGACCCGGGCTCGTGGGAGTCGAGCACCATCGGCGGCAACGTCGCCACGAACGCGGGCGGGATGTGCTGCGTGAAGTACGGCGTCACCACCGAGTACGTGCTCGGCCTGGAGGTCGTGCTCGCCGACGGGCGGGTGCTGCGCACCGGTCGCCGCACCCCGAAGGGGGTCGCCGGATACGACCTGACCAGGCTTTTCGTCGGCTCGGAGGGCACCCTCGGCGTGATCACCGAGATCACCGTCGCGCTGCGTCCCGCCGCCGAGGAGTCGCTGACCATGGTCGCGGTGTTCCCGACCACGGCCGCCGCCGGCGACGCGGTCAACCGGATCTTCGCGGCTGGCCTCTCCCCCAGCCTGCTGGAGCTGCTGGACCGGGTGCACCTGGAGGCGCTGGAGGCATACCGGCCGATGGGGCTGGACACCTCCGCAGCCGCGGTGCTGCTGGCCGCGGTGGACACCGGCTCGCGGGCCGCCGCCGACCTGGAGGCGCTCGCCGAGCTGGCCCGGCAGGCGGGCGCGGGCGAGGTCTGGCAGGCCACCGACGCGACCGAGGCCGCCGAGCTGCTGCAGGCCCGCCGCCTGGCCCACCCGGCGATGGAGCACCTGGCCCTGTCGCTGTACGAGCACGGCGGGCTGATCATCGACGACATCGCGGTGCCGCGTACCCGGCTGGCGGAGCTGCTGGACGACATCGTGGAGATCGCCGCCAAGCACGACGTGCCGGTCGGCGTCGTCGGCCACGCGGGCGACGGCAACCTGCACCCGAACATCGTGGTCGACCGCGCCGACCCGGCCAGCGTCGCCGCCGGCCAGCGCGTCTTCGACGAGATCATGGAACGCGGCCTGGCCCTGGGCGGCACCTGCACCGGCGAGCACGGCGTCGGCCTGCTCAAACGCGACTGGCTCGCCACCGAACTCGGCGAGGTCGGCGTCGACGTCCAGCGCGCCGTCAAAGCCGCCCTCGACCCGGCCAACCTCCTGAACCCCGGCAAGGTCCTCCGCTGACCCTGCCACCCGCACACCCGCCAACGGCCGACCCGCCGCAGGTCAAGCCCTCGGCGCGTTAAGAAGGTGCCCTTCCTCTACGTATACCGATGGGAAGGTGCCCTTCCTTCGGTCAGACGGCGGTGAGGCGGGCGGCGTCGGCGGCGGCGTCGTCGGGCATGCGCTGGGACTCGCGTTCGGCGTCGACGCGGGCCAGGTAGGCGGTGATCTCGGCTTCGGTGGTGGCGGGTGACCAGCCGAGGACGGGGGCCATGAGTTCGGCGGTGCGGCGGGCCGTCTGCACGCCGCGGTGGGCGGTCTCGATGGAGATCCGGGTACGCCGGGCCAGCACGTCCACCACGTGCCGCGCGCCCTCGTGGCGGGCCGCGTAGACGACCTCGGCCGACAGGTGCTCCGGGGCCCCCGGCAGCGGCTCGGCCAGTGCGCGGTCGGCGTCGATCAGGGCGAGCAGCTCGGTGGTGAGCGAGCCGTAGCGCTCCAGCAGGTGTTCCACCGCGCCGACGCTCAACTCGTGACGGCGGGCCAGGTCGGCGCGGTCGCGCCACATCGACTCGTAGCCGTCCGCGCCGAGCAGCGGCAGGTCGGCCGTGCCGCTGTGCCGCACGTCGCCGAGCCGCCGCACCGCCTTGTCGATCACGTCCTGGGCCATCACCCGGTACGTGGTGAACTTGCCGCCCGCGACGAGCAGCAGCCCGAGCAGCGGCTCCACCACGGCGTGCTCGCGCGACAGCGCCGACGTCGAGTCGGACTCCCCGCGCAGCAGCGGGCGCAGCCCGGCGTACACGCCCTCGATGTCGCTGCGCGCCAGCGGCCGGTCGAGCACCTCGTTGACGTGCGAGAGCAGGTAGTCGATGTCCTTTGCCGACGCCGCCGGGTGGGCCCGGTCCAGTTCCCAGTCGGTGTCGGTGGTGCCGATGATCCAGTGCCCGCCCCACGGGATGACGAACAGCACGCTGGACGCGGTGCGCAGGATCAGGCCGACCTCGCCGGTGATCGCCGAACGGGGCACCACCAGGTGCACGCCCTTGGAGGCGCGCACCCGGAAGCCGACCCGCGCGTCGGGCAGCCACGACGACACGTCGTCGCTCCACACGCCCGTCGCCGCGACGACGGTCTTCGCGCGCACGTCGAACTCCTCCGTGCCGTCGCTGACGCGTACGCCCGTCACCTGGCGTGCCTGCCGGAGCAGGCCGACGGCCTTGACCCCGGTGACCACGGCCGCGCCGAGGCTGGCCGCGGTGCGGGCCACCGTCACCACGAACCGGGCGTCGTCGACCTGCCCGTCGTAGTAGCGGATCGCACCGGCCAGGCCCTGCTCTCGCAGCGACGGGAACAGCCGGCGCGCGCCGTGCTGGGTCAGGTGCTTGTGCAGCGGCATGCCGCGCCCGCCGCCGACCAGGCCCGCGAAGGCGTCGTAGAGCGCCACTCCCGCGCCGTAGTAGAGGCGGTGCCAGGCCCGCTTGGCCACCCCGGCGACGCCGGGCGTCTCGGCGGGCAGCGGCACCAGGAACGGCACAGGCCGCACCAGGTGCGGGGCGAGCCGCGTGGCGAGCAGGCCGCGCTCCCGCAGCGCCTCGTGCACCAGCGGGAACTCCAGCTGCTCCAGGTAGCGCAGGCCGCCGTGGATCAGCTTGGACGAGCGCGAGGACGTGCCCGCGGCG
Source organism: Catellatospora chokoriensis (assembly GCF_011297315.1). NCBI lineage: Bacteria > Bacillati > Actinomycetota > Actinomycetes > Micromonosporales > Micromonosporaceae > Catellatospora > Catellatospora chokoriensis. Next base: position 64,491 of record NZ_JAAOTI010000039.1, on the reverse strand, counting down.
AGGTCGCTCGCCTCGATCAGGGCCACGCGCAGGCCGCGGGACGCGGCGTCCAGCGCCGCGCCGACCCCGGTCACCCCGCCCCCGACGACCAGGACATCGAACTCTTCGTCGCGGAGCCTGCGCAGGTCAGCGGCGCGGCGCTCCGGGGATAGAGCACCCGCGGCGAAGCGGGACACGCTGCGGTCACGCATCCCTCCAAGGTACCGTGCGGCTGTGCTCCCACACGGTGACCGGCAGGGTGTTCCGCCTCATGTTCCGACCGTGCCCCCATCCGCGTACGCGGATACCCCGCCACGGTCCCCCGTCGGCGCGATCGTCGCCGCCGTCCTCGTCGGAGTGTGGGCGGTCGCCGTCGCCGTGCTCTCCCAGTACGGCATCGTGCTCGCCGACCAGGTGCTCGCCCAGCTCGGCATGCACCTGCCGGGGTTCCTCTGGCCGCTGGCCGGGATCATCGTCGGCCTGCTGGTCGGCGTGCCCGCGCTGGTCCTGGCCCTGCTGCCCAAACACGAGCCGGTACGGGCGACCGGCCGCGCCTTCCTGCTGGGCGCGCTGGTGCTCGGCGCGGGCAGCGCGCTGCGCCTGATCCCGGCCACCGCCAACGAGCTCTACCTGCTGTCGTACGCGGTGCTGGCCGGTACCGCCGCCTTCTTCCTCCTCCGCGCCACGGCCCGGCCCGCACCCGCCGCCGTGCCCGCCGAGGACAGCCCCGACGCCGCGACGCCCGCCGCGGGCGACCCCGGCGCGATCGGCTGGGCCGTGCTCGCCGGAGTGCTGGTGCTGGTGCCCTACCTGTGGGCGGGCGCGCTGGGCGGGTTCACCGAGTCCATCGCCGCCGCCCTGGCCGCGCTCGGCGCGGGCGCCCTGGCCATGGCGATCCTGGGACCGGGCCTGTGGCGGCACTTCACCGACCGCGGACGGCCGACCCTGGTGCTGGCCGGCGGCCTGGTCGCCGGGGTGGTGCTGGCGCTGATCGCGGGCGGCACCGGCGCGGCCGGGACCCAGGTGCTGACCCTGCTGGTGCTGCCGCCGCTCGGCTTCGCGGTCGCCGCGCTCGCTCCTGGCGCCCCCCGCGGCTGGACCACGCTGACCCTGGTGGCTCTCGCCGCGTTCGGGCCGCTGGGCTTCGTCGACCCGGACGAGCTGAACCTCGGCCTGATCGGCCGCGACGTGCCGTACTACGCCCTGCTCGCCGCCCTGATCGCCTGGCTGGTGGCGCTGGTGCTCGGCGTCGCCTACGGCATCGGCCTGCTGCGCACCGTCCACGACCCGGTCGTCGCGCCGGAGCCGGAGCAGCTCGCCCCGCCGGCTCAGTGGCCCGGGGCGCGGCCGGCCGGGACCGCGTGGCCCGGCGCGCAGGCGCAGTGGCCGGGCGCGCCCGCGCCGGTGGTGCGCGAGCGACGGCATGTCGTGCCGCGTACCGGTGGGCGGACGCTGGCGGCCGGGCTGGCCGCCGCGGTCGCCGTCGGCGCGGGCGTCTACTACCTGGCCGGCGGCCAGCCGGGCTTCTTCGGCGACCAGCTGTTCGTGGTGCTGAAGGAGCAGGCTCCGCTGGCCGGGCTGCCCACCACGACCGGGCTCGGCGCGGGCCGTGACCAGCGGGTGGACGCCGTCTACCGGCGGCTCGTCGAGCACGCCGACCGCACCCAGGCCGCCCTGCGCACCGAGCTGGACCGCTGGAACCTGGACTACCAGCCGTACTACCTGGTGAACGCGATCCTGGTGGACGGCGGTCCGGAGGCGCGGATGTGGCTGGAGTCCCGGTCCGACGTGGACCGGGTGCTGACCGATCAGCGGCTGCGCCCGCTGCCGGCCGAAATCCCGATCGAGCGCGGCCCGATCCAGCAGGCGCCGGCCACCCCGCAGTGGAACCTGAAGATGGTCGGCGCGCCGGACCTGTGGCAACGCGGCGTGACGGGCAAGGGCATCGTGGTCGGCTCCTCGGACTCGGGGGTGGACGGCTCGCATCCCGCGCTGGCGGCCAACTTCCGCGGCGGCGACGACTCCTGGCTCGACCCCTGGTCGGACAGCCGCACCCCGATCGACCACAACGGCCACGGCACGCACACGACGGCCACCGCGGTGGGCAAGGACCAGGTCGGCGTCGCGCCGGACGCGCAGTGGATCGGCTGCGTCAACCTGGAACGCAACATGAGCAGCCCGTCGCTCTACCTGGACTGCATGCAGTTCATGCTCGCGCCGTACGCGCACGGCGGGAACCCGTTCACCGACGGCCGCCCGGCCCGCGCCCCGCACGTGCTCAACAACTCGTGGGGCTGCCCGCCGCTGGAGGGCTGCGACTCCACCGTGCTGCAGCCCGCCACGTCGGCGCTGGCCGCGGCCGGGATCGCCTTCGTCGCGGCGGCCGGCAACACCGGGCCGGACTGCGGCTCGCTGGACACCCCGCCCGCCACCGACCCGGCCGCGATCACCATCGCCGCGGTGGACCAGACCCGCCGGATCACGTCGTTCTCCAGCCGGGGGCCGGCCGGGCCGAAGCCCGATCTGGCCGGGCCGGGTGAGGCGGTGCTGTCGGCGATGCCCGGCGGCACGTACGCCGAGCTGAGCGGCACCTCGATGGCGACGCCGCACGTGGCCGGTGTGATCGCGCTGCTGTGGTCGGCCAAGCCGGAGCTGGTCGGCGACCTGGCCCGCACCCAGCAGCTGCTGCGGGACACCGCGCAGCCCGCGCTGCTGGCCACCGCGGCGCCCGCCTGCGCCACCGAGGCGGCACAGGCCGGGGCGGGCATCGTCAACGCGGCCGAGGCGGTCGTGGCCTCCGCCAGGTAGGCTTCGCTGCCATGATCACCCCTTACGAGCCGCAGCACCGGGCCGCCGTGGTCGATCTCCTCGGCCGGTCCCTGCTGGCCGAGGACGCCGCCGAAGCGGCCGACATCGTGGCGCTGCTGGCGGGTTCGGCGGGCTTCGTCGCGGTCGACGGCGACGCGCCCGACGGCGACGTGGTCGGGGTCGCGCTGGCGTCCCCCGGCCGCAAGGACCCGACCGTCGGGCACCTGGACCTGCTGGTCGTGGACCCCGCCTTCCGCCGCCAGGGCCTGGCCCGTGAGCTGGTCGGGGCCGTCGAGGAGCAGTTGCGGGCGCGCGGGCTGACCGCGGTGCGGGTCGCCGGCAACCCGCCCACGCACGCGTGGCCCGGCGTCGACGTGCGCTACACCCCGGCCGTGTGCGCGCTGGCCGCGCTCGGCTACGCCCATGACCGTACGGCGTGGAACATGACCGCGGACCTGGCCGAGGGCTCGCCCGCGCTGCGCGAGACCCGGACCGCGCAGGAACGGCTCGCCGCCGCGCACGTGGTCGTCCGCGCGGCCACGCCCGACGACCTGGCGGAGCTGCGCCCGCTGATCGCCGCCGAGTGGGGCCCGGCCTGGGTCGCCGAGGTCGAGCGAGCCGTCGGCGGCAGCGGGGGCTGCCACCTCGCCATCCGCGACGGGCAGCCGATCGCGTTCGCCGCCTGGGGCGGCTGCCGCCCGAGCTGGTTCGGCCCGATGGGCACCCTGCCCGCCGCGGCGGGGCTCGGCATCGGCGGCGTCCTGCTGCGACGGTGCCTGCGCGACCAGGCCGACCGCGGCATCACCCGAGCCCAGATCGGCTGGGTGGGACCGGTCCCGTTCTACTCCGGAGCGGCGGGCGCGGTCATCGAGCGGGTCTTCTTCCTGTTCCACAAAATGCTATGAGTCGGGCTTTTTTCGCAATTTAGATTCGAACTCGGGTTTTCCGGGGACGATGAGGATGTGGCAGCCCCGACCAGCCCCATAGCGGAACCCCACGAGACCAAGGGGGCGGCGATCCTGGTCGCTGCCGCAGCCGCGGTGGGCGGTTTCCTCTTCGGGTATGACACCGCGGTCATCAACGGCACCGTCGACGCCCTGCGCAACACCTTCCATCTGGGCTCGGTGGCCCTCGGCTTCGTCGTGTCGGCGGCCCTGCTGGGCTGCGCCGTCGGCGCCTGGTTCGCCGGCCCGCTGGCCGACCGGCTGGGCCGGGTGCGGGTGATGCTGATCGCCGCGGGCCTCTTCATCGCCAGCTCGATCGGCTCCGGCCTCGCCTTCAGCCCCGTCGACCTGACGTTCTGGCGCATCATCGGCGGTCTCGGCGTGGGCGCGGCCAGCGTCATCGCGCCCGCGTACATCGCCGAGGTCTCCCCCGCCCACATCCGCGGCCGGCTCGGCTCGCTGCAGCAGCTCGCCATCGTCAGCGGCATCTTCGTCGCCCTGCTCGTCGACTACCTGCTGGCCGACGTGGCCGGCGGCGCGATGGAGGCGGTGCCCTGGGGCGGCGCGGCCTGGCGCTGGATGTTCGCCTCCGCCGCGATCCCCGCGGTGATCTACGGCGTGCTGGCGCTGCAGATTCCGGAGTCCCCGCGCTATCTCGTGCGCCGCGGCCGCCTCGCCGAGGCGCGCGACGTCATCAAGCGGCTGATCGGCGGCGACGTCGAGAAGCGCATCACCGACATCAAGCAGACCGTGGCCGGCGCCACCGAGAAGGTCCACCTGAGCGTGCTCAAGGGCCCCCGGCTCGGCCTGCAGCCCATCGTCTGGGTCGGCATCCTGCTCTCGGTGTTCCAGCAGTTCGTCGGCATCAACGTGATCTTCTACTACTCGTCGGCGCTGTGGGCGTCGGTGGGGTTCAGCGAGTCCGACGCCCTGCTGATCACGGTCATCACCAGCATCACCAACATCGTCACCACGCTCATCGCGATCGCCCTGGTCGACAAGGTCGGCCGCAAGCCGCTGCTGCTCGTCGGCGCGGCCGGCATGGTGCTCACGCTCGGCGCGATGGCCTGGTGCTTCTCCACCGCCACGCAAACGATCGGGGCCAACGGCGAGACGCTGACCACGCTCAGCCCGGCGATCGGCAAGGTCGCCCTGGTCGCCGCGAACCTGTACGTGGTCGCCTTCGGCATGAGCTGGGGACCGGTGGTCTGGGTGCTGCTCGGCGAGATGTTCAACAACAAGATTCGCGCCACCGCGCTGGCCGTCGCCGCAGCCGCCCAGTGGATCGCGAACTGGCTGATCAGCACCACCTTCCCGGCGCTGTCGAACATCGGCCTGACCTTCGCCTACGGCCTGTACGCCCTGTTCGCCCTGCTCGCCTTCCTCTTCGTCTGGAAAGCCGTCCGCGAAACCAAGGGCCGCGAACTCGAAGCCATGTAACCCGTCCCCGCCCACCATGATCGTTCGACTTGCCTGGCACCTGTGCGTATCTTGAGCTCCCCTTCGCCCACTTGCCAGGCAAGTCGAACGATCAAGGCGACGCCCCGCCCAGCGGGCGGCGGGTGGCGGGGAACGGCGAAGGCCCCCGAGCCGGAGCTCGGGGGCCTTCGTCGTGTTCAGGTGGTGCGGTGGAACGGATCCTGACGGATCAGAAGTCCATCTCGCCGCCGCCGGGGCCGGCGGGCGCAGCGGCCGCCTTCTCCGGCTTGTCGGCCACGACGGCCTCGGTGGTGAGGAACAGGGCCGCGATCGAGGCCGCGTTCTGCAGCGCCGAGCGGGTCACCTTGGCGGGGTCGAGGATGCCGGCCTTCAGCAGGTCGACGTACTCGCCGGTGGCAGCGTTGAGGCCCCAGCCGGGCTCCAGGTTGCGCACCTTCTCCACCACGACGCCACCCTCGAGGCCCGCGTTGACGGCGATCTGCCGCAGCGGGGCGTCGAGCGCGACCTTGACGATGTTGGCACCGGTGGCCTCGTCGCCCGAGAGGTCCAGCTTCTCGAACGCGGTCTTGCCGGCCTGCACGAGCGCCACGCCACCACCGGCGACGATGCCCTCCTCGACGGCCGCCTTCGCGTTGCGAACGGCGTCCTCGATGCGGTGCTTGCGCTCCTTGAGCTCGACCTCGGTGGCCGCGCCGACCTTGATGACCGCGACACCGCCGGCCAGCTTGGCCAGGCGCTCCTGCAGCTTCTCGCGGTCGTAGTCGGAGTCCGACTTCTCGATCTCGGCGCGGATCTGGTTCACCCGGCCGTTGATCTGGTCGGCGTCACCGGAGCCGTCGACGATCGTGGTCTCGTCCTTGGTGACCACGACCTTGCGGGCGCGGCCCAGCATGTCGAGCCCGGTGCTGTCGAGCTTGAGGCCGACCTCCTCGGACACGACCTGGCCACCGGTCAGGATCGCGATGTCCTGCAGCATGGCCTTGCGGCGGTCGCCGAAGCCCGGGGCCTTGACGGCGACGGACTTGAAGGTGCCACGGATCTTGTTGACGATCAGGGTGGCCAGGGCCTCGCCCTCGACGTCCTCGGCGATGATCAGCAGCGGCTTGCCGCTCTGCATGACCTTCTCGAGGATCGGCAGCATGTCCTTGACGTTGCTGATCTTGCCGTTGACGATGAGCAGGTAGGGGTCCTCCAGGACCGCCTCCATGCGCTCAGGGTCGGTGATGAAGTAGGCCGAGTTGAAGCCCTTGTCGAAGCGCATACCCTCGGTGAGCTCCAGCTCCAGCCCGAAGGTGTTGCTCTCCTCGACGGTGATGACGCCTTCCTTGCCGACCTTGTCCATCGCCTCGGCGATGATCTCGCCGACGGTCGGGTCAGCCGCGGAGATCGAGGCGGTGGAGGCGATCTGCTCCTTCGTCTCGACGTCCTTGGCGAGCTTCGAAAGCTCCTCCGCCACCGACGCGACGGCAGCCTCGATGCCCCGCTTCAGGGCCATCGGGTTCGCACCGGCGGCAACGTTGCGCAGGCCCTCGCGAACCAGCGCCTGGGCCAGGACGGTCGCCGTCGTCGTGCCGTCACCGGCGACGTCGTCGGTCTTCTTGGCGACCTCCTTGACCAGCTCAGCGCCGATCTTCTCGTACGGGTCCTCGAGCTCGATCTCCTTGGCGATGCTCACACCATCGTTGGTGATGGTGGGGGCGCCCCACTTCTTCTCGAGCACAACGTTGCGGCCCTTGGGGCCGAGCGTCACCTTTACGGCGTCAGCGAGGACGTTCATTCCCCGCTCGAGGCCGCGGCGAGCCTCCTCGTCGAACGCGATAATCTTGGCCATAACGGCGTTGTCCTCCTGGACAATCCGAGGTCGGAGAGCTGGCCCGCGACGACCGGCTGCCACCATTCGGCAGCCCCGCAACTCCGACTTCTGGTCTCGTATTTGGCACTCACACGAGGAGAGTGCCAATCACCTGTTTAGCACTCTCGACCCCCGAGTGCAAGCGAACACGGGATGATCACAACCTTTCCCGGACGCGCCCCGCCGAGCCGCGTACGCCTTCCCCCGCAGGTGTATTACCTGGCAGTACCCGTGCGGAACAGCCGTCGACGTGATCGCGGACAGGCTCCGCGCCGGCCACCGGCCGGGCGGCGGCCGCGGGGTTCACCGGACGCGACCGAGGTCGATCACGACGGGCTCGAACACCTCCGGCGCGGGCTCGGCAGCGGGCGAAACGGGCAGGCCCGTCCGGCGCAGGTAGGCCACCGCGAGCGCGGTCGTCGTCACGGCCGACGTCGCGATGCCGAGCGCCGAGTCCTTCGCCACCCGTACACCCACCAGCCACGTGTACTCGCCCCCGGGTGCGAGCAGCCTGATCAGCGCGTGGTCGGCCACGTTGTCGACGGCCAGGCCGAACGCCAGCACCGCGACGATCTGCCCGACGGTGGCAGCCCGGCTGTGCGCCAGCCACCAGGCCCGCACCGGTCCGCGCCGTTCGAACAGCACGACCAGGGGCAGCAGCGCGGTGGCGAAGGTGAGATACCAGCCGCCGGCGGCCGTCGCCACGGCAGCCACCTCGTATTCCATCGTCCGGTTCAGCAGCGCGTATACGAGGTACACCCTGCCTGCGGCCTCGATCAGGCCGAACCCGATCAACCACAGGGCCAGCCGGCCGGAATCCCGCAGTCCCAGGCGCAACGCCGCACCCGTGCGCACCCGGTCTCCCTCGACCGCGCCGCGGAACACCCGGACCGCCGCCGACCAGGCCCAGGCGTTGCACACGCCGGTCAGCACCGCGGGCAGCGCGTAGATGAGGGCCAGCTGGACCGGTCTGTCCAGGCTGAGGAGCATCCCGCCGCCTCCGGCCAGGACCGTCAGCGGCAGTATGCCGACGACGAGCAGCCCGCCCAGCTCGGTGACCACGCCGATCACCAGCAGCGGCCGCCGGCAGGACCACAGCAGGGTGACCGTCTCGCCCAGCCAGGACGGCCGGGCCGGGCTCGGTTCGGTCACCGGGCCAGTTCCTCGACCAGCTGTCGGGTGGAGGCGGGGCCTTCCGCGCCGCGGCGCTCGGCGTACGTGATGAGGATGCCGCTGAACATCACCATCGTCAGCGGGATCTCGATGACGGCGGTGAGCAGGGTGGCGCCGCCGCCGACCGCGACGGTCATGGCGTCGTCGCCCGCGGGGACCAGCGCGGTGACGATCCCGCCGGCCACCTGGTCGATGACGGAGCCGGCGGCCAGCGTGAGTCCGAGCAGCAGCAGCCGCCCGGCGGTGGGCCAGAACGCGGCGTGCAGCAGCGTGCTCGACCGGCGCAGCGGCCCACGGCGTTCGAACAGGAAAGCCGGCCCGACCAGCGCGATCACCATCATGAGGTACGTGGCGACCAGCAGCACCGGGATCAGCCCGAGCAGGGAGGCGATCTGGACGCAGCACGCCGCGACGGCGACCACGCCGAGGCCGACGAGCAGGTAGGCCAGCACCTGCCAGGCGGCCAGGCCGAGCATGCGGCGCAGCCCGTAGCGCATCGCCTCGCCGACCGTGACGGGCAGCCCGGCCGCCTGACGGGTGGCGAGGTGGGTGGCCGCGGCGTAGCCGAGCATCTGCAGGATCAGCACCACCACCACGTACGCGGCCGCGGTCGCGCCGAGGGCGGCGATCAGCTCCTCGCCCCCGGTGCGGCCGAGGCCGGCCAGGTCGATCCCGCCGCTCGCGACCACACCGGCGAGGGCCAGCGCACCGAACACGACGGTCGGCAGCAGGTGGCTGAGCGCGAAGATGACGAGCAGCTGCTGCCAGCCGCGCCGCAGCACGCCGCCCACCCGGAAGCTCCAGCCGCTGAATCCCTGCGCTTCCGGGTTGACCAGCGGGTCGTGCTCGGCGCCGAAGTCGGGCATGGCCTCGCGGTATGCCTCGTCGGGCGGCCGGAAACCCTGTTCGGCGGGCAGCGGTCCGCCCGCGTCGTACGGGTTCGGGGTCGACTCGGACATGCGCGCTCCAGCTCAGGGCGAAGGGTCGCCCAGTGTGGCACGCCCGCGCGCACCCCGCTGTCCCCTGCTCTGGCCGACCACCCCGGAACAGCTGGAAGGGCCCCGATCCTGTGGGATCAGAGCCCTTTCCGTTCTACTCAAGCTTTGATGGCCAAGCGGTCAGGCGATGACCCGGACCTTCTCAGCCTGGGGGCCCTTCTGGCCCTGGGCGATTTCGAACTCAACGCGCTGACCGTCGTCGAGCGCCTTGTAGCCGTCCATCTCGATCGCGGAGAAGTGGACGAACACGTCCTGCCCTCCGTCGACCGCGATGAAGCCGTAGCCCTTCTCGCTGTTGAACCACTTGACGGTGCCCTGTGCCACGGTGCACTTCCTCACTTCTGTAAAGCTGGGCGGTCCTCAGCGGGCCACCCCCGGCTGGTGTTGTCAGCCGTCCTCGCACGCTACACGAGCACCGGTACCCTCGCACAGCCCCAAAACGGACCTGTAATGCTCCCATTACAGTTCGACAGTCGGCAATCTGACCATGAGCGCGCTCTATCGCGTGACCGGGCGGGCCACCGGGGGGTTGGGTGGAACGTGGACTACCGCCGCCGCATCCGTTCGCGCCGTCTGCCGGCCGCTTTCATGCCCCTCGTAGCGACGGGCGTGTGCGCCGTCGCCTTACTCGTGATCGGTGGGGCGATGCAATGGGCATTGCACCACGGCACGAATGCGGCGCCGCCGGGCGGCTCCCAGGACCGCGAGTCGGCGTCACCCGCCCGGCTGGAACTTCCCCCCGTACGACTGGACACCGAGGGCTTCGCCAGCTGGGCGATGCTGGACCGGCGCACCGGCCAGATCGCCGGCTCCTCCAACCTGGACGCCACGAGCGACACCATGTCCCTGATCAAGGTGTGGCTCGCCGCCGACTTCCTGCGCCGCACCGACTACCCCGACGAGCGCAGTCTGAACCGGTTGATCATCATGATCCGCGACTCGGACAACAAGGCCGCGTACGAGTTCTACGAGCGCAACGGCGGCCGGGCCGGCATCGAGCGCATGGTCGAGATCTGCGGGCTGACCGAGTCGAAGCCCTACAAGATCGACGGCTACTGGTCGAACACCGAGGTCTCGGCGCGCGACGTGGCACGGCTGGGGGCCTGCGTGGCCGACGGCCGGGCGGCGGGACCGCATTGGACGGACTGGCTGCTGACCCAGATGCGCCTGGTGCGCGGCGTCGGCGACTTCGGGCCCCGGGCGGTGTTCCCGCCTGAGGTCGCGGCGACCATCGCCATCAAGAACGGCTGGCTGCTGCGCACGGAGGACAAGCTGTGGCACATGGCCTGCCTCGCGGTCACCGACAAGTGGAGCATGAGCGTCCTGCTGCGCTACCCGGCCCGCTTCGGCTTCGACCACGGCCGCGACCTCTGCGCCTCCGTGGCCGAGCAACTCAAACCCGCCCTCCCCTGACCTGCCGAGACGAAGGAAGGGCACCTTCACGACGCTATGCGTCGTAGCAGGTGCCCTTCCTTACTGCCCAGGCTGCGGAGCCGCGCGAACGCGGGGCGGTCAGGCCGGGCGGCGGGACTGGACGATGCGGAAGCGGCTCGCCACGAACGCGCCGTCGGTCAGCGCCGCGTTGGCGGCCGGGTTCGCACCGGAGGCGTGGAAGTCGGAGAAGGCCGCCGACTGGTTGACGAAGATGCCGCCGGTCAGGTTCGCCGACAGGTGCACGCCGACCTCCATCGCCGCCTGCTCGACCGCGTCCAGCACGGACTCGTCGGTGCTGTAGACCGCCGCGGTGATGGCACCCTTCTCCCCGACCGTCTCCCGGAAGATGCCGATGCTGTCGGCGGTCGACTCGGTCGGCACCGCGAAGGTCACCGGGCCGAAGCACTCGCTGCCGTAGCCGTCGGTCACCTTCACGATCATCGGGGTGCGCACCACCGCGCCGGCGTACGCCGGGTGGGCCAGCTCGGCCGAGTCGAGCACCACGTCGCCCATCTTGCGGGCGGCCTCGATGCGGTCGACCACGTCGCCGTTGACGATCGCGCCGGTGAACTCGACGGCCTTGGCCGGGTCGGCGGTGATCGCGCGGACCGCGCCCGCGATGCCGTCCACGACCTCGTCGAAGCTCTTGTGCCCGGCCTCGGTCTCGATGCCGCCGGCCGGGATGAGCAGGTTCTGCGGGGTGGTGCACATCTGGCCGCTGTACAGGGTCAGCGAGAAGCCCAGGTTGCGGCACATGCCGGCGAAGTCGGCGGTCGAGTCGATCACGACGGTGTTGACGCCGGCCTTCTCGGTGTAGACCTGCGCCTGGCGGGCGTTGTCCTCCAGCCAGTCGCCGAAGGCGGTGGAGCCGGTGAAGTCGATGAGCCGGACCTCGGGGCGCAGCGCCAGGTCCTTGGCGATCGGCGCCTCGCGGGTGTCGACCGCGAGCTGCACGGTGTTGGGGTCGAGCCCGGCCTCGGCCAGCACCTCGCGGGCGACCTGCACGGTGATGGCCAGCGGCAGCACCGCGCCCGGGTGCGGCTTGACCAGCACCGGGTTGCCGGTGATCAGCGAGGCGAACAGGCCCGGCCAGGAGTTCCAGGTCGGGAAGGTGTTGCAGCCGATGACCAGCCCGATGCCGCGCGGCACCAGGTGGTAGGTCTTGGCCAGGGTGTCGGCCTTCTTGGTCCACACCACGGAGCCGACCTGCCGGGTCTGCTCGGCGTAGCCGTAGGCGACCGCCTCCAGCGCGCGGTCGAGCGCGTGCGGGCCGCCGGCCTGGAAGGCCATCACGAACGCCTGGCCGGTGGTCGCGTGCACCGCGTTGGCCAGCTCGAACACCCGCTTGTGCAGGCGGGCGAGGATCTCCAGGCACACCCCGGCGCGCACGCGCGGCCCGGCGTCGCGCCACGAGGGCAGCGCGGCCCTGGCGGCGGCGATCAGGGCGTCAGGGCTGGTCCGGGGGTATCGCACACCGAGCGGGATGCCGAACGGCGACTGCTCCGGGGCCACCCACTCGTCGGCGGGCTGGTCCAGCGGAAAATCCTTGCCCAGCAGGGCGGTGAACGCGGCCTTGCCGTCGGCGGCGGCGGTCTCGCCGTACACCTTCGGGCTCGGCGACTCCGGGTACGCCGACCAGTAGCCGCGCTCGGTGATCGCCCGCAGCGCGCTGTTCAGCAGCTCCTCATGGGTGGCGAAGAGGTCCGTGGTGGTGACAGTCATGCCCCTCATCATGCCCGACGAGGTGAGCGGAGCCACAGTTGAACATGTTCAAGTCGTGTGTCAGCATGAGAACGTCCGCAAGTTGAACACGTTCAAACCGGAGATGGGACATGGACCCGAAGCTGGCCGTGTACCTGGCCTACGCGGCCGCCACCCTCGCGCTGACCCTCTGGGTCGGCCACACCCTGCAACGTCACGGACAGGCGTTCCTGCGCGACGTGCTGCCCACCGGCGAGCTCGCCGCCGCCGTCACGAAGTTCCTCGTGGTCGGCTTCTACCTGCTCAATCTCGGCTACATGGCGATCGCCATGAAGACGTACGACGAGGTGACCGGCCCCGTCGACGCGGTCGAGACGCTCGCCACCAAGATCGGCATCATCACGCTCGCGCTGGTCGTGGTGCACCTGGGCACCGTGCTGCTGCTCGGCCGGCTCCGCCGGCAGATGCAGGGGCCGCTGACCCGGGCATACCCGGTCCCGGCAGCCGCGCTGACCCGGCAGGCCGCCGATCGACCGGCGGACCGGCAGGCCGATGCCCGCCGACTGACCCCGACCGCGTGAGCCACCGCTAGCGTGGGCAGCGTGACGCACACCGACAACGGCTCGTCCCCCGCCGCCGAGCAGGCGGCCCGGGGACGGGCCGCTGACACGTCCCGGGGCGAGCAGACCCGCCAGGCGATCGTGGCCAGCGCGATCCGGCTGTTCGGCGAGGCCGGGTACGAGAAGACGACGATGCGGGCGATCGCCGCCGACGCCGGGGTCTCGGTCGGCAACGCCTACTACTACTTCCCCGCCAAGGAGGCGCTGGTCTCCGAGTTCTACCTGGAGCTGCAGCGCGAGCACCTGGCCCGGGTCGAGCCGATCCTGCGCAGCGGCACGTCCTTCGGCGACCGGCTGGCGGCGATGCTGCGCGAGGGCATCGAGGTGTGGGCGCCGCACCACGCGTTCGCGGGCCGGTTCATCGGCATCGCGGCGGTGCCCGGTTCGCCGGTGAGCCCGTTCAGCGCGGAGTCGAGCGAGGCCCGCGAGCTGGCCACCAGCATCTTCCACCGCCTGGTCGACAGCACCGAGACGAAGATGGACCCGCAGCTGCGGGCCCGGCTGCCGCAGCTGCTGTGGCTGGCCCAGCTCGGCCTGGTCGTGTACTGGGTGCACGACACCACGCCCGGCCAGCGCCGCACCCGTGCGGTGGTGGATCTGGCCGTGCCGTACCTGGAGTACCTCGTCGGCGCGTCCCGGATGAAGATCTTCAAGCCGCTGACCACCCGCGGCCTCAACCTGCTGGACGCCCTCTGGCCGCACGCGGCCGGGTGAGGCCGCTCAGCACTTGCGGGGCTTGGCCCCGTCGATCAGCCGGACGTACGCGTGGGAGACGTAGATGCCGTCGCCGACCCGGTTCCACAGGTCGGTCGTGCGCACCGTCCCCTTGACCTTGTCGCCCTTGACCTGGCACCGGATCGGCACCTGGGCGTACTCGCCCGCGCCGCCGCGCAGGTCGGCCTTGACCTTCGGCGCCGAGCGCACCCGCAGCCACTCGCCGCCGTCGGTGTCGATCACACCCCGGTCGCCCTCGCCGGTCCACAGGAAGGTGACGTGGACCCAGTCGTTGTCGTCGAGGTCGAGGCCGTCCCAGAACGCGCCGTCGGCGATGTCGATACCGGCCGGGTTGAGCACCTCGCGACCGAACTCGTCCTCGCCGTCGTGGTAGTCGTCCTGGTAGGCCGCCTGCGCCTGGGGCTTGCCGCGCGGCAGCTTCTCCCACATGTGCCGGTCGTCGGCCCAGTAGTCGTCCTTGGTGTTCCACGGGCCGACGTCCCACACCGGCAGGAACACACACCGGTCGTTGCCCTCGTGGCAGACCCGGACGCTCTTGTCGCCCTCGCCGCGGTCGGACAGCCCGCGCCAGGAGGGCAGCGCGGCGAACCAGTCGCGCTTGGTGATCTTGTGGCCGTTCGCGGTCTTCCAGCCGACCAGGCCCTCCCGGGTCGCGAAGACCTTGGTGGTGAGCGTGCCGCCCGCGGGCGGCGCGAGCGCCACGGCGGGAGTGGTCAGCGCGGCCAGCGCCGCGGGCACGACGGTGAGGGCGGCGATCAGGGACACGAGCAATCGAGGCCTCATGTCCCTGATCAACGATCACGACACCCGTCGGGTGCCGGGCATACGGTCAGTCCGTTTTAGGCAAATAGACCGTTTTACTCCACCGATTCGGCTGAGCCGTCCTTCGTCAGGTCGAGCTGCCAGTTCTGGAAGGCGGCGAGCTTGCGGAAGCCCATCTGCTCGTTGATCGAGACCATGAAGCCGTTCGCCGCCGCGTTGAACGTGTCCACCACCTCGACCCGCGGCATCTCGGCCCGGAAGAAGCGCAGGTTCTCCACCTTCACCAGCGCGCCGAGCCGGTGGCCGCGGTGGGCCGGGTCCACGATGGTGATCTGCTGCCAGGCATGCCGGGGCGTCTCCTCGTCCGCGGAGATCGTGGTCCAGGCGACCAGGGCGCCGGTCTGCTCGTGTATCGCCCCGGTGTGGAACGTGCGGCGCCCGCGCGCCGCGACCGCCTCCTCGAACCGGCGCAGGCGGTCCACGTCCGGCTTCTCCGGTTCAAGCGGCAGGTCACCGGTCGGCGCGTCGGTCATCAGCCGGGACTCCAGGTAGGCCACGCCCTCGGCCAGCTCCTCGGGGGCCGCATCCCGCCAGCGCACCAGGCGGTAGCCGGCGGCCTTGGCCTGCGCGGCGGACAGCATGCCGGCCAGCACGTCCTCGTCCACCTCCGCCAGCGTCAGCCGACGTTGCAGCTCCGGCAGCGTGTTCGTGAACCCGAACGCCGCCGCGAACGCCGCCGGGGCCTCGTCGGGCGCGGGCAGGTCCGGCATGGACAGCGAGCCGCTGGTCACCAGGACCGTGCGGTCGTGCTCGCGGGCGTACGCCAGCACCTCGCCGAACAGCGCCCGGCCCACTCCCCGCCGCCGGAACCGCGGCACCACCTCGATCGTGAAGAAGAGGAGCTTCAGGTTCTCCTCCGTCATCCGCGACACCTCGAGCCGTCCCGCGGGCTCGCCGTCCAGCCAGGCCAGCCGATGCTCCACGACGCGCGCCGGAAACGCGTGTTCGAGCATCAACTCGGCCATCCGCCGGGTCCGCCGCGGAAGATACGGAAACTCGTACTCCTGGATCCGTTCCATCACCTCCACCCAGGCGTCGATGGAAGCGGGATCGTCAACGCCGACGGGGGCGATACGCAGACTCATGCCCGCCAGCGTCCTCCGCCCCTCCCCGCACCGCACCCCGTTTTCCCCGCGCACGACGAAGCGAGGCGCCCCTGCGAGCAGGAGCGCCTCGGAGGTTTCGAGGAGCTAGCCGAGCAGACCCGCCTCGCGGGCGGCCTTCAGCGACGGCTTCACCCGGTAGGTCGGGCCGACCAGTTCGGCCACCGCGTCCAGCGTCTTCAGGCCCTCGCCGGTGTTGAAGACGACCGTCTCCAGGTCCGGGTCCAGCTTGCCGGCGGCGACCAGCTTCGCGGTCACCGCGGCGGTCACCCCGCCCGCGGTCTCCGCGAAGACGCCGGTGGTACGAGCCAGCAGCCGGATCGCGTCGCGGATCTCGTCGTCGGAGGCGTAGTCCATCCAGCCGCCGGTGCGGCGCACCGCCTCCAGCGCGTACAGCCCGGCGGCCGGGTCGCCGATGTTCAGCGACTTCGCGATGCCGGTCGGCTTCACGGGGGTGATCACGTCGGTGCCGGCGTGCAGCGCGGTCGCGATCGGGTTGCAGCCCAGCGACTGCGCGCCGAACACCCGCCAGCCGCCCTCGGGCGCGACGGCCAGACCCGACGACACCAGCTCCTCGAACGCCTTGTCAATCTTGGTGAGCAGCTCGCCGGAGGCCATCGGGATGACCACCTGCGCCGGGATGCGCCAGCCGAGCTGCTCGGCGACCTCGTATCCCAGCGTCTTGGAGCCCTCGGCGTAGAACGGGCGCACGTTCACGTTGACGAACGCGGTGTCCTCGAACTCGTCGGTCTCCACCAGCTCCGAGCACAGCCGGTTGACGTCGTCGTACGAGCCCTCGATGGCGACCAGGTCACCGCCGTACACCGCGGTCGTGATGATCTTTCCGGGCTCCAGGTCGTGCGGGATGAACACGATGGAGGGCACGCCCGCGCGGGCGGCGTGCGCGGCGACCGAGTTGGCCAGGTTGCCGGTGGACGCGCAGGCGTAGCGGGTGAAGCCGAGCGCCTTCGCGGCGGTCAGCGCCACCGACACCACGCGGTCCTTGAACGAGTGCGTCGGGTTGGCCGAGTCGTCCTTCACCCACAGCGGGGCGCGCAGGCCGATCTCGGCGGCGAGCGCGTCGGCGCGCACCAGCGGGGTCAGGCCCGGGTTGAGCGTCACCCGGTCGGCGGCGTGCTGGCCGACGGGCAGCAGGCCCGCGTAGCGCCAGATGTTCTGCGGCCCCGCCTCGATCTGCGCGCGGGTCACCTTCGCCAGGGCGTCCGCGTCATACCAGACCTCGAGCGGGCCGAAACACTCGTAACAGGCGTGCTGGGCGGCGAGCGGGAAGCGGGCGCCACAGCCGCGACACTCCAGGCCGCGAGCGGGGGAATCGACACCGAGGGGCGCGATGACGGCAGACGTCATGAGATGTTTCCTCTCATCTTCCCGGCGTCACCGATCTGGCCCGCCGGACGGAGTTGGCACCTGCCATCGATGGTGGTTGCCGGAGCGTCGTCGGGCCGTGTCCCTCAGCTCCTCTGGATGAGGTATTCAGTTGTGCTTTGCAGTTAATCAGAACCGCGATCGCCGTTTCCAGCGTTCCCAGCGGATGAGATGCAGACCTCACCCCTCACCGCGGCGAGAACCGGCGGGCCGCGACGGTGGGGAGACCGTCGCGACCCGCGGGCGTATGGCCTGCCGGCCTGCCCCTCGTCCAGCCGGCGCGGGGCGATCGTCCTCCGTCAGGGCTTGAGGAGGTCGCGGACGGCCTTGGCGTCGGTGGCGGCGGCGCGCAGGTGGGTGCGGGCGGTCCGGACGTCGGCGCGGGCGGCGGTGGTCTTGGCCTTGATCGCCGTGGCGTCCGGGCCGGGCTGGACGGCCAGCAGGTCCTCGACCAGGCCGGACAGGGCGGACTCCATCGCGTCGAGCTCGGACTTCAGGTGTGCCAGCTTGGCCTCGGCGTCGCCGACGTCCTTGCCCGCGGACTTGGCCGCGGTGACGGCCTCGGCGAGCTTGCCGTGCAGGGTGCGCAGGCGGGTCAGCGCCGCGGACTCCACGTCGGCCGCCAGCGTCAGGTGCACCTGGGGACGGACCAGCAGGTACACCCGGTAGTCCTCGACCATGCTGCGGGCGTCGACCCGGACTGCCTCGAGCGTGGTCTCGGCCGCGACCTTGGCACGCAGCTCGGTGAGGCCGGCGATGTCCGCGTCGAGGGTCTTCTGCAGCGCGGCCTGGTGGGCGTCGGTCAGGCGCGCCGCGTTGCGGATCGCCACCCCCTCGGCACGCAGCAGGGCGAGCCGGCCGTCGATGCGTACGGTGGTCAGCTTCTTGGCGTTGGCCAGGTTCGCGGCCTGGTCGGCTGCCTGCACGGCGACCCCGGCGGCGGGAGCCGCAGCCTGCGCGGGCACCCCGGTGGCGGAGGCGAGCGCGGCGGCCGTCAGGGTGGTGGCAGCGAACAGCAGGCCACGGCGGATCAGCATGTCAGTCCTCATCGTTCGGGCTCTCCTCTGCCTTCTTCAGCTGCCCGTCCAGTTCGGCCAGCAGCTTGTCGAGTTCCGCGAGGTCCTTGTCGGCCTGGCTCACCGCGGCGGCCGGAGCGGCGGGCGCGGCGGTCTTCGGCGGGGGCGCGGGGGTGGTGGCGACGGTGCTCCCGGTGTCCGACCCGGCCGGCGGCAGCGCGTCACGGTCGCCGCCCCCGCGGCACCCGGTCAGCGCGACCCCGAGGGCGACCGCGAGGGCCGTCATGGCGATGGCACGTCTCATGAGAGGCACTCTGCCCACGCCACGTCAGACCGGAGCGCCCGCCGTGTAAGCGCAATGTCAGGATCCGGCGTCGCCGACCGGCCGCGCTCCCGGCCCCCTCATCAAAATAGACGGTGGCCTATCACATCGACTTCGATCCCCGAAAACTCGATGTGATAGGCCACCGTCTATGAAAAGCGCGGCGGACGGGTCAGGAGACGACGTCCTTGCGGGAGAAGCGGTAGAAGGCCAGGGCGCAGAACGCGGCGAAGTAGCAGACCGCGGAGATCGTGCCCTTGATGATGTCGTCGAACTGCATCGGCGTGGTGAGCAGTCCCAGATAGGCCTGGGCGAAGTGCGTCGGCAGGAAGTTGCGCAGCTCGCCCAGCGCCGTGATCTGGTCCAGGATCGAGGACACGATGTACAGCAGCACCGCGCCGCCGACCGCCCCGAGCGGAGCGTCGGTGAGCACCGACAGCAGGAACGCCAGCCCCGCCACGACCAGCATGTTGATGCCCAGGAAGCCCGCGGTGGCCAGCAGCCGCAGCATGCCCTCACCGGCCGGGATCTCCGCGGCGATGCCGGACTGCAGCGGATGCCAGCCGTAGCGGGCAGTGCCCAGGATCAGCGCGGTGCCGAGCAGGGTCAGGATCGCCAGCGCCGAGTAGCTCAGCGCGACCGCCAGCTTGACGCCCAGCAGGCGCGCCCGCGGCACCGGCACCGCCAGCAGGTAGCGCAGGCTGCCCCAGCTGGCCTCGGCCGCGACCGTGTCACCGTGGAACAGCGCCACCACCACGACCAGCAGGAAGCTCGCCGAGACGAACAGCGCGAACATCGCGAAGTTCAGCCCACCGGAGATCGCCGCGTCGGACAGCTGGGAGAACTGGCCCCGGCCGGAGCGGCCGTCGTCGTCACTGCCGCCCAGCTCGAACGCGATCAGGAGGATGACCGGCAGCACCACCATGAAACCCAGGGCGAGCTGGGTGCGCTTGCGCCGCCACTGCCGGGCGAACTCGGTGGCGTAGGTCAGCGTGCGGCCCGCGCGGTATCCCGCCGCGGCCCCGTCGGCCTGCGTCGTGGCCCGTCCCGTCTTCAGTTCCACGCTCATGCCTTCTCCTCGCTGCGCTCGTCGGCGGCATGATCAGGCCTGCTGATTCGCTCGCGCTGCTCACTCATGCCTTCTCCTCGCTGCGCTCGTCGGCGGCATGTCCGAACCTGCTGATTCGCTCGCTGCGCTCGCTCACCGGTCCCCGCTTCCCGCCGTCGAGTCGCCCACCAGGGCCAGGAACGCGTCCTCCAGCCGCCGGCGCGGCGTGACCCGGTCGATGCCGACCCCGGCCCGCACCAGCGCGGACACCGCGTCGGTGCGGCTGACGTCGCCGAGGTCCACCACGAGCGTGCGCTCGCCGTCGACCGCGTATCCGGTGACCCCGTCGAGGCGGTCCAGGGTCTTGCTGGCGAGGTCGATGTCGGTCACGTCGAGCAGCGTGGTCGGGCTGTCCCCGACGATCTCGTCGACCCGGCCGGACGCCACGACCCGCCCCTTGTGCACCACGACCGCGTGGGTGCAGGTCTGCTCGACCTCGGCCAGCAGGTGGCTGGAGACCAGCACGGCCCGGCCGTCCGAGGCGTATCGCTGCAGCACCCGGCGCATCTCGGCAATCTGCGGCGGGTCGAGCCCGTCCGTCGGCTCGTCGAGCACCAGCAGCTCCGGCAGGCCGAGCATGGCCTGGGCGACGGCCAGGCGCTGCCTCATACCGTGGCTGTAGTTCTTGACCTTGCGTTTGACCGCGTCGCCGAGGCCCGCGATGGCGAGCGCGTCGTCGAAGCGGGCCTCCTCCCACGGCCGCCCGGTGGCCCGCCAGTATGCGGCGAGGTTCTGCTCGCCGGACAGGTGCGGCAGGAAGCCCGGACCCTCGACCAGCGCGCCGATCCGGGACAGCACCGGGGCGCCCGGGGCCAGCCGGTGGCCGAAGATGAGCACCTCGCCTGCGGTGGCCTGGGTCAGCCCCATCAGCACGCGCAGGCTGGTCGTCTTGCCGGCGCCGTTCGGGCCGAGCAGGCCGACCACCTGGCCGCGCTCCACGGTGAAGTCGATGCTGTCCACGGCCACGAAGTCGCCGTACGTCTTGCGCAGGCCGCGCACCCACAGCGGGGTGTCGGCGTGCGCGGCGGAGACCGAGTGGTCCACCCGCCGGTGCCGCCGCCGGGCCACCACGATCACGATCGCGAGCCCGAGGGCCAGCAGCGCGAGCAGGCCGAGCAGCACGTACAGCCAGAGCGCGTCGGCGGTGGCGATCGGGGTGCCGGGGGTCGTGGGCAGGGTGACCATCCCGCCACCGTCGGCCGGGCCGACCGCCACGGTGTAGTCGACCGGCGCGGCCAGGCCAAGGTAGGACTGGTCGGCGGTGGCGATGGTGATCCGCAGGCGGTGGCCCGCCTCGAACTCGCGGACGATGCCCGGCAGGGTCACCTGCACCGGCCGCGCCTGGTCGATCGACGTGGGCAGGCCGGTCAGCCGCACCGGCGCGATCAGGCCCATGCTCAGCGCCGCGGAGCCGTTCGGGTCGACGTCGTACAGCTTGACGTAGAGCACCGCCTCACCGGTCGGCGACGCCGCCCGGATCTGCACGCTGGGCGTGCCGACCACGCTCACCGCCTGCTCCAGCGGCGCCGACTCGAAGCGCGCGTGCTGGCCGGGCAGGTCGCTGACGACGCCGTTGACGAAGCTCGACAGCGCGCCCGACCCCGTTCCGGGCAGCGAGGACAGCGCGGCCGGGGTGCCGTTGGGCGGGTTCGCGACAGTACGCGGACCGCCGCTCACCGGCACCTGCACAGCGCTGCGCCCGGTCAGCCCCGGATAGTCGGTGATCTGGTAGCCGGTCGCCATGGTGCCCCGGTCCACCGCGTCCAGCCCGGTGATGCGCGAGTAGGTGAAGCTCGTCGCGGGCGCCGCGCCGTTGCCCTTGAGGTAGTGGTCGAACCACTGCGCGGTCAGGAACTTCAACCGGTCGGCGTCGGACTGCGGGCCGTCGCCGCCGTCGTGGCCGCCGCTGAACCAGGCCACCCGCACCGGCGTGCCGTTCGCGGCGATGCCGCGCGCGTTGGCGTCGGCCTCGGTCAGCGGGAACAGCGAGTCGGCCAGACCCTGGACAAGCAGCGTGGGGGCCTTGATCCGGTTGAGCACCCCGGCCGGGCTGCGCTGCGCCAGCTGCTCGCGCGAGTTCGCGTCGAGCCGTCCGGCGGCCGCCACGCGCAGGTAGGTCTCGCAGATGTCGGCGGCCCAGCGGCCGCACTGCGGGTTGAGGTTCGCCGGACCGGCGCCCGGCGTCTCGCCGCCCGCGCCCCCACCCGGCGCCCCGCCGTTCGCGCCGAGCGACTCCAGGTCCAGGCCGCCACCGCCGCCGCGACCGCCGGACATGCCGGAGCTGAAGAAGACGCCGGCCCAGGCCTGCTTGAACACACCGTCGTCGGTGGTGGCCGCGGACTGCGCGAACAGCGACTTGCCGAGGTCGTTCCACGTGATCATCGGGACGATCGCGTCGACCCGCTGGTCCTGCGCCGCGAGCAGCAGCGACAGCGCGCCGCCGTACGAGCCGCCGAGCACGCCGACCCGCGGGTCACCGGACCCGTCGAGCTGGATGTCGTCCCGCTCGGCGAGGTGGTCGAGCAGCCGCTGGGCGTCGCGGACCTCGTAGTCCGGGGAGTTCAGGTGGATCTGCCCGGTGCTCGCGCCGAAGCCCTGCGCGGTCCAGGTGAGCACCGCGTACCCGAGCCCGGCCAGGTCCTGCGCGTCGAGGGCGACACTCTCCTTGGTCCCGCCGAACCCGTGCGCCAGCAGCAGCGCGGGCACCTTGTTCCCCGCGGACGCGCCGTCGGGCAGGTAGAGCCGGGTGTCGAGGCTGACCTCCTGGTCGCCGAGCGGGCCGGTGCGCACCGACACTCGCTCGTCGACCGTGCGGTAGCCGGGGTCCTCGGGCCACACCGCCCAGGCCGCCAGGCCGGCCAGCAGCACCACGCCGACGCCGCCGGCGATCCACCGTCTATTGATCTTCGCCCGTACTCGGGCCGCGAGCGCGCGCATGACCGCCACAGTACGGCGCGACACCCGTCGACCCATCGGGGACAACCCCCACGCAAGCTGAGAGTTCTTTCAGCCGGCGTGCGGGTGGTGTTCAGCCTTCTATCGCGTGCTGCGGGTGCGGGCCCGGCTGCCGCGCAGCCGCCGCAGCCGGCCGACGAGCACCGGCTCGTGCGCCAGCGCGGCCGGGTTGTCGAGCAGCGCGTTCAGCAGCTGGTAGTAACGCGTCGCGGAGACCTCGAACTGGTCGCGGATCGCCTGCTCCTTGGCCCCGGCATGGCGCCACCACTGCTTCTCGAAGGCGAGGATGTGCCGGTCGCGCTCGGACAGCGCCTCGTCCTCGGTGACCACGACCGCGACGGGCAGGTCGGAGTCGACCTCGTCGTCGCGCTCGACGGGCGGCGCCAGGTCGACCGGCGACGGCTCGCGCCGGGGGGCCGGGATCAGGGGCAGCTCCTCCAGGTCGCTGCCGTCGGCTCGCGAACGCTGTCTGATCTGCTCCATCTTGTCCCCTCCCCGCGGGCCATGTCCCACGAGTCTAGGTGCGCTGTCGTGATCAACGAAAGACCTGTGATCAGGGTTGCTGTGCCACAAAAGAGACCGGGCGGCCGGAGTCCGATACCCCGGCCGCCCGGCCGTATGCCTTGCTCCGTGGGTCAGCTGATGTCGCGGCGGCGCATCTGCCAGAAGGCCAGCACCAGTACCACCGCGATGAGCCCCAGCGCCATCGAACCGCTGTCCTGCCAGGTGATCAGCAGCTCCGGCGGGTTGCAGTTGCCCGCGTTGTCGCAGACCGTCTCCGGCGAGCTCCAGTCCGTCAGCTTCATCTCCTTGTTCATCCAGGCGAAGATGTGGATCGGCACCAGGTACTGCTCCCAGAACGGCACTCGGACCATCTGGAACAGGATGGACAGACCCACCTGCCCGACGATCACCACGCCCAGCGCCGCGCCCAGCGCGAGGCCGGTGTGGCGGCCGATCGAGGCCAGCCCGAAGCCGAGCGCCGCGAACGCCAGGATCATGCCCAGCCCGCGCAGCGCGGTCAGGCCGAACGACTGCCACACCCCCGGGGTCAGGCCCTCGGTGGTGCCGCGCAGCTCACCGGCCGCCCACAGGATGCCGGTCCAGACGCCCAGCGCCAGGACGGACAGGGCGGCCACCGACACCAGCATCACGGCCAGCTTCGTGCCGAGCACCTTCATCCGTTTCGGCCGCCAGGTCAGCAGGTTCATCATCGAGCCGGAGGCCCACTCAGCCCCGACGAACGACGCCCCGAGCAGGAACGCGACCATCGCCATGATGGCCGCCCAGACCAGGAACAGCTGGCCGTACATCTCTTTGAAGTTGAACGACGGCGGCATGAAGTCCTCGGCCCGGAAGTCGGACCGCTGCGGCCCGGTCCAGCCGTCCTCCGGGCACTTCTCACCGCACTCGCGCTTGTACTGCTCGTAGTAGCGGACCTGCTCCTGGTACATCGCCTCGGCCGCCGTCTCGCCCTTGGCCCGGGCCTCGGCGGTCGGCTTGGAGTGGAACGCGAACAGGATCGACGCGATCGTCACCAGCAGCAGCAGGCCGATCGGGAACACCCAGCGGGTCAGCCGGCGCTTGAAGAACCGCCGCCGCTCAGCGCGAACCAAGCTCATGCCTTCTCCTCGATGCGCTCGTCGGCGGCATCGCCGAGCCCGCTGATTCGCTCGCAAAGCTCGCTCATGAGTTGCCCCCGTTCTGCGGCGTGAGCTCCGGCCGCACACTCTGATCGACCGAGCGGACCTGGCCGGGCACCGGGGCGGTGCCGGTCAGCTCCAGGAACACGTCTTCGAGGTCGGCCGTCACCGGCGTGAGCTCGCTGACGTAGAGCTGCCGCTCGGCCAGCAGCCGCGCGACCAGCGCCGGCTTGTCCACGCCGGACATGAGCAGGTGGTCCTCGTGCGCCTGCAGGTTGAACCCGCCGGCGATGAGCACCTGGGCGGCGGCGCTGAGGTCCGCCGGCGTCTCCAGGGCGACCCGTACCTGACCCGACGAGTGCGCTTGCAGCACCTCGGCGACCGGGCCGGCCGCGACCCGGCGGCCCAGCGAGATGATGGTGACGCTGTCGCAGATCAGCTGGATCTCGCCGAGGATGTGGCTGGACAGCACCACGGTCATGCCGCCGGCCGACAGCGTGGCCATCATGTCGCGCATCTCGCGGATGCCGCCCGGGTCCAGGCCGTTGGCGGGCTCGTCGAGGATCAGCAGCTTCGGCTGCTTGAGCAGCGCCGACGCGACCGCCAGCCGCTGCTTCATACCGAGTGAGTACGTCTTGACGCGCTCCTTGGCCCGCTCGCGCAGGCCGACCAGCTCCAGGGCCCAGTCGACCCGCGACTGCGGCAGGTTGCCCGCGTCGGCCAGCAGCGAGAGGGTGTCGCGCGCGGTGAAGTGCCCGAAGAACTGCGGGCTTTCCACGATCGCGCCGACCTGGCCGACCACCTCGGGCAGCAGCCGGGGCAGCTCGTGACCGAGGATGCGCATCTCGCCGCTGTCCGGCTTGATCAGGCCGAGCAGCGTACGCAGGGTGGTGGTCTTGCCGGAGCCGTTGGGCCCCAGGAAGCCGTGGACCTGTCCGGCCTCCACATACATCTCGAAGCCGTCCAGCGCCCGACGGGGGCCACCCCGGGCTCGGTACGTCTTACGCAGGCCTTGGATCTCCAAGACAGCGGTCACGGGCGACCTCCTAGGTATCAGTGACTTCCGCACCCTACGGGGTATGCACCCTGAGACGCAGCCCTGATCTTCCCGGTTTCTTCACAACCGCACCCCGTAGGGAAGCCCCTACGGAAAGGTGTCAGGCGACGATGACGTTGAGGCCCGCTTCGCGGAACGCGGCGACCGCGCCGGGATCGGCATTGGAATCGGTGACCAGGGTTTCTATGCGTTCCACGGGACAGATCCGGGCGAACGCGTGGCTGCCGAGCTTGGACGAGTCCGCGATGATCGCCACGCGCTTGGCCCGGGCCACCATCAGCGAGTTCATCGCCGCCTCGCCCTCGTGGTGGGCGGCCGCGCCGAGCGTCACGTCGATCGCGTTGACGCCGAGCAGCACCAGGTCGAGGGTCACCTCGCGCAGGATGCCGCCACCGAGCGGGCCGACCAGCTCGAACGACTGCGGGCGCACCACGCCGCCGGTCACCACGATCTTCATCCGGGACCGGACCAGCAGCTCGTTGGCGATGTTGAGCGCGTTGGTGACGACGGTGAGCTGCGCGCCCTCGGAGACCGAGTTGAGCTCGGGGCGCACGGCCAGGGCCCGGGCCACCTCGGTGGTGGTGGTGCCGCCGTTGAGGCCGACCACCATGCCGGGCTGCACGAGCGCGGCCGCGGCGGTGCCGATGCGCTGCTTCTCGGCCGAGTGCTTGGCGGTCTTGTAGCGCAGCGGGAGGTCGTACGAGACGCCGCTGGCGACCGCCCCGCCCCGGGTACGCGTGATCATCTGCTGCTGGGCGAGCTGGTCGAAGTCGCGGCGGATGGTGGCCTGCGAGACGTCGAGCCGCTCGGCGGCCTCCTCGACGGTCACCCGGCCGGACTCGGTGAGCAGTTCCAGCAGCGCGTTCCAGCGGGCGTACCGGTCCACCGATCCTCCGTTTGCGCGATTTCTGAGCGGATGCGTGCACACTAGTGCGCGAAACCGGCCCATGCAACGCGATGTGCTGCGCGTATGTGACTCTTGAGTTGCCATCGACTGAGGCGTCGCGCAGAATAGCGCGCGAAAACCCGTACTTTCGAGCCGTTACGCGCACGCCTGCTTGGAGGGCCCGCCTCATGACGTACGTCGCCGAAGAGATCAACAGCCAGCCTGACCTCTGGCGACGAGCCGTGACGCAGGCCGCCGAGGCGACCGGGGCGCTGCCCCGCGCCGGCGAGCGCGTCGCCGTCGTCGGCTGCGGCACCTCCTGGTTCATGGCCATGGCGTACGCCGCGCTGCGCGAGGCCGCCGGCCAGGGCGAGACCGACGCCTTCGCCGGCAGTGAGTTCCCGGTAGAGCGGCCCTACGACCGGATCATCGCGATCACCCGGTCCGGCACCACCACCGAGGTCCTCGACATCCTGCGCAAGGCCGGTGACCGGTCGACGGTGCTGGTCGGCGACGTGGACACCCCAGCGGTCACGCTGGCCCGCGACGTGATCGCGATGCCCTGGGCCGACGAGCGGTCGGTCGTGCAGACCCGCTTCGCCACCAGCGCGCTCACCCTGCTGCGGGCCTCGCTCGGCGAGGACCTGGCCAAGGCCGCCGACGACGCGCAGCGCGCCCTCGACCTGCCGCTGCCGCTCGACCCGGCGACCGTCGAGCAGGTCACCTTCGTGGGCCGGGGCTGGACCAACGGCCTGGCCCAGGAGGCCGCGCTGAAGTGCCGCGAGGCGGCGACGTTCTGGACCGAGGCGTACCCGGCGATGGACTTCCGGCACGGCCCGATCTCGATCAGCACCACCGGCCGCGCGGTGTGGGCCTTCGGCGAGGTCCCGCCCGGCCTGCGCGAGGACGTCGAGGCGACCGGCGCGGCCTTCGTCCACGACCCGGCGCTCGACCCGCTCGCCCACCTGGTCGTCGCGCAGCGCTTCGCCGTCGCCCTGGCCGAGCACAAGGGCCTGAACCCCGACACCCCCCGCCACCTGACCCGCTCGGTAGTGCTGTCATGAGCGAGTGCCAGCAAGCGAGTCAGCAGGCTCGACAATGCCGCCGACGAGCGGAGCGAGGAGAAGGCATGAGTCAGCCTGACCCGATCGCAGGTTCTGAGGAGCAAGCATGACCGCGCACCAGCCTGATGACGTCGTCGTCTCGATCGACGTCGGCGGCACCGGCATGAAGTGTGCTCTGGTCGACGTCGCCCACCGGGTGCGGCACACCGAGCGCCACGCCACCGGACGCGAGCGCGGGCCGCAGGCGGTGCTCGGCACCATCCTCGACGTCGCCGCGGGACTGGCCGCCACCGCCGCCGAGCGCGGCTGGCGGCCGGTCGGCGCGGGCGTGGTCGTGCCCGGCATCGTCGACGAGGCCAACGGCATCGCGACGTACTCCTCGAACATCGGTTTCCGGGACGTGCCGCTGCGCCGCGAGATCGTCGAGCGCACCGGCCTGCCCACCGCGGTCGGCCACGACGTGCGGGCCAGCGGCCTGGCCGAGGCCCGGCTCGGCGCGGGCCGGGGACGCAAGCACGTGCTGGTGGTGCCGATCGGCACCGGCATCGCCGCCGCGCACGTCGTCGACGGCACGGTCATGTCGGGCGCGCACGGCGCGGCCGGGGAGATCGGCCACATCGTGGTCCGCCCCGGCGGCCCGCTCTGCGGCTGCGGCCTGCGCGGCTGCCTGGAGGCGCTGGCGTCGGCCAGCGCGGTCGAGCGCCGCTACGCCGAACTCGCGGGCAGCCCCGCCACCGCGGCGCAGGTCGCCGGGCGGCTCGGCACCGACAAGCACGCCGACCAGGTGTGGGCGGAGACCGTCGACGCGCTGGCCGACGGGCTGCTCACCGGCCAGGCGCTGTACGACCCGGAACTGGTCGTCATCGGCGGCGGCCTGGCCGAGTCCGGCGAGACCCTGCTGGCCCCGCTGCGCGACGCGCTGGGTAAGAAGGTCACCTTCCACCGCGTGCCGGAGATCGTGCGCGCCGAACTCGGCGACGAATCCGGCAGCCTCGGCGCCGCCCTGATCGCCCTGGACCTGCTCGAGGAGAGTTCATGATCAGCGGACGGATCGTCACCCCGGACGGTGTCGTCGAGGGTTCACTGCACCTGGCCGGTGACCGGATCGCATCTGTCGAACCCGGCTCGTCGGCCCCGGACCGGTGGGTCCTGCCCGGTTTCGTGGACATCCACAACCACGGCGGCGGGGGGTTCACCTTCACCACCGGCGACGCCGCGCAGGCCCGCGAGGCGGCCGCGTTCCACCTGCGCCACGGCACCACCACGATGCTGGCGAGCCTGGTGTCGTCGCCGTTCGAGCTGATGCGCGACGCGGTGCTGGCGTACGCGCCGCTGGTCGCCGAGGGCGTGCTGGCGGGCGTGCACTTCGAGGGGCCGTACCTGTCGCACGCGCGCTGCGGCGCGCAGAACCCCGAGTTCCTGCGTGACCCGTCGCTCGACGAGCTCGCCGAGATTCTCAAGATCGCCGAAGGCTCGCTGCGCATGGTCACCATCGCGCCGGAGCGGGCGGGTGCGCTGGACGCGATCCGGCTGCTGGCCGAGCACGGCACGGTCGCCGCGGTCGGGCACACCGACGGGTCGTACGCCGAGGTCATGGCCGCGGTCGACGCGGGCGCGACGGTCGGCACGCACCTGTTCAACGGCATGCGCCCGGTGCACCACCGCGAGCCCGGCCCGATCGTGGCGCTGCTCGACTCGCCCACGGTCGTCTGCGAACTGGTCGCCGACGGCGTACACCTGCACGACGGCACCCTGGCCTTCGCCGCGCACAGCGCCGGCAGCGCGCGGTCCGCGCTGATCACCGACGCGATGACCGCGGCCGGCATGCCCGACGGCGAGTACGACCTGGGCGGCCTCACCGTCACCGTCGCCGACCGGGTCGCCCGGCTGGCCAACGGCAGCATCGCCGGCAGCACCCTGACCATGGACGCCGCGGTGCGCCAAGCGCTCGGCGCGGGACTGTCCGTCACGGACGTGGCGGCGATGGCCGCGACCACCCCCGCCCGCGCGATCGGCCTGGCCGACGAGCTGGGCGCGCTGCGCCCCGGCCTGCGCGCGGACCTCGTCGAGCTGGACGCCGAGCTGCGCGTCGTCCGCGTCATGAAGTCGGGAGAGTGGATCTGATGGCCCTGGTCTCCACCGGGAAGCTGGTCGCCGAGGCGGCCGCCGCCGGGACCGGCGTCGCGGCGTTCAACGTGATCACCCTGGAGCACGCCGAGGCGATCACCGCCGGGGCCGCCGCGGCGGGCCGCCCGGTCATCCTGCAGATCAGCGAGAACGCGGTGAAGTTCCACGGCGGCCGGCTCGGCCCGATCAGCGCCGCCGCCCGCGCGGTCGCCGAGCTGGCCTCGGTCGACGTGGCGCTGCACCTGGACCACGTGGAGTCGGTCGCGCTGCTGCACCAGGCGCCCGAGCACGGATTCTCGTCGGTCATGTTCGACGCCTCGACCCTGCCGTACGCGGAGAACGTGGCCGCGACCAGGGCGGCCGCGGAGTTCTGCCACGAGCACGGCCTGTGGCTGGAGAGCGAGCTGGGCACCGTCGGTGGCAAGGACGGCGCGCCGCCGCTCGGCGCGCACGCCCCGGGCGCGCGCACCGACCCGGCCGAGGCCGCCGCGTACGTCGCCGAGACCGGGGTGGACGCGCTCGCCGTCGCGGTCGGCTCCTCCCACGCGATGACCAGCCGCGACGCCGCCCTCGACCACGACCTGATCGCCGCCCTGCGCCA
This sequence comes from Catellatospora chokoriensis, assembly GCF_011297315.1. Lineage (NCBI taxonomy): Bacteria > Bacillati > Actinomycetota > Actinomycetes > Micromonosporales > Micromonosporaceae > Catellatospora > Catellatospora chokoriensis. The sequence continues at coordinate 34,717 of NZ_JAAOTI010000039.1, read as the reverse complement.
GGCCGTGACGGTGCCGCTGGTTCTGCACGGCTCCTCCGGCGTCGGCGACGCCGAGCTGCGCCGCGCCGTCACCGGCGGCCTGGTCAAAGTCAACATCGGCACGGCCTTGAACATCGCCGCCACGGGTGCGGTCCGCGAGGTCCTGTCCGGCGATCCGAAACTCGTGGACCCGCGCAAATACCTGCGCCCGGCCCGCGACGCGATGTCGGCGACGGTCCGGCACTTCCTCACCCTGCTCTAGACCGGCACGGCGAACAGGCGTGGACTGGTGGGCGTGACCCGTTCCGACCGCCCACCGGCCACGCCCGCCTCGCTCTCGCCCGGGGCCGGGCGGCTGCCCGCGCCGGAGGTCTGCGAGCTGCGTGACGAGCGGCTCGACCGGGCCGGGGTGACCTTGCTGCTGGTGCGCGACGACCTGGTGGATCCGGAGCTGCCCGGCAACAAGTGGCGCAAGCTCAAGTACAACCTGGCGGCGGCCCGGGAGCAGGGGTTCGGCACGCTGCTCACCTTCGGCGGGGCCTACTCCAACCACCTGCGCGCGGTCGCCGCCGCCGGCCGCCGCCACGGGCTGCGCACCGTGGGCATCGTGCGCGGCGAGCAGCACCTCCCGCTCAACCCGTCCCTGGCGTACGCCGCCGCCCAGGGCATGACCCTGGCCTACCTGGACCGCGACACCTACCGCCGCAAGCACACCGACGCCGTCCTCGCCGAGCTGAGGCGCACCTGGGGCGACTGCTACGTGATCCCGGAGGGCGGCAGCAACGCCCTCGCGGTGCGCGGCTGCGCCGAACTGCCCACCGAGATCGAGGTCGACTTCGACGTGCTCTGCTGCCCGGTCGGCACCGGCGGCACCCTCGCCGGCCTCGCCGGCGGTCTGACCGGAACGCAGACCGCGCTCGGCGTGGCGGTGCTCAAGGGCGCGGGCTTCCTGGCCGACGAGGTCACCGAGCTCCAACGGGAGGCGTTCGGCGCGCCGACGGGCAACTGGCGGATCGGCCTGGACCACCACTTCGGCGGGTACGCCAAGCGCACCCCGCGGCTCGACGCCTTCGTCGCCGACTTCCACCGCCGCCACGGCCTGGCCCTGGACCCGGTCTACACCGGCAAGCTGCTGGCCGCCCTCTTCGACCTGGCCGAACAGGGCGCCTTCCGGCCGGGCACCCGCCTCGCCGCGGTCATCACCGGCTCCGCACCGCTTGACGCACCATATGGTGGTGCATAGCCTGGTGCAATGAAGCGCTTGAGTGTCACCGTCACCGATGGGGTCGCCGACACGGTGCATGAGCTGGGCACCGAGTCCATGCTGCGCAAGGCCCTGGAACTCTGGTATGCGCAGCGCGGGCAGACGCCCGACCTCACCAGCGAGGGCGCACGGCTGCGGGCGATGCTCGACGTCGCCGACGCCACCCTGCGCGACATCTGCCTGGAGATCGGCTACGAGCACATGGCCACCTGGCACAACGGCCAGGCGACAGCGGAGCGGGCGGCCCACCGGGAGCGCCGCGCCCGTTCGGTGGCGGAGTGGACGGCCGAGGAGTCCGCGGCTTCCGGCGAGCGCCGATGAGGGCTCCGGTCCGCGGCGAGGTCTACTTCGTCGACCTCGGTGGAGAGCTCGGCCGCAAACCGTTCGCCGTCGTCAGCAACAACCGGCGCAACCGCGCGCTGACCACCGTGCTCGCCGTGCGCATCACGACCACGAACCGGAACACCCGCATCGAGACCGTGGTCCTCCTGGGACAGGACTGCGGAGATCTCGCGGGCTGGGCCCTCTGCGACGACGTCGAGAAGCTCTGGCGCGACGAACTGCCGCCGCCCGCGGGCGCGCTCGGCCCGTACACGATGGCCGCCGTGAACGCGGGGCTGCGCGCCGCGCTGGCGCGCTGACGGTCAGCCCTTGCGGCGGCTGACGGCGTAGGCGAGCACGCCGACGGCGAGCATCCCGGCCCCGGCCAGCACCGTCGGCTCGGGCAGGGTCATCGCGAGCACGACGCAGCCGATCAGCCCGAGTGCGGCCACCGCGCGCAGGTGCTTCGGGCCGCCGAGCGTCCACGCGGCCGCGTTGGTGATCGCGTAGTAGGTCAGCACCGCGACGCTGGAGAAGCCGATCGCACCGCGTACGTCGGCGGCCAGCACCACCGCGATGATCACCACGGCGACGGTCAGCTCCGCGAGCCACGGGGTCGCGTACCGTTCGTGCACCGCGGACAGCCGGCTCGGCAGGTCGCTGCGCCGGGCCATGGCCAGGATGGTCCGCCCGACCCCGGCCAGCAGGCTGAGCAGCACCCCACACACCGCGACGCCCGCACCGACCCGCACGACCGGCACCAGGCCGGGCACCCCGGCCGCGGCCACCACATCGGCCAGCGGCGCGGTGGACCTGGCCAGCGCTGGCAGCCCGAGTACGGACAGGCAGGTCAGCGCCACGACGAGGTAGACCACGAGCACGACGCCGAGGGCGACCGGCACAGCCCGCGGGATGGTGCGGGCCGGGTCGCGGACCTCCTCGCCGAGCGTGGCGATCCGGGCATACCCGGCGAACGCGAAGAACAGCAGCCCCGCCGCGCTGAACGGCCCCGCCGGACCGACCGCCCCGGCCTCCGGAGCACCGCCGCCCCACAGTCCCACGGCCACCGCCGTGACCAGGACCAGCAGCGTGATCGCGACCAGCACCCGGGTCGCGGCGGCGGTCTTGGCGACCCCGCGAATGTTGATCAGGGTCAGCACCACGACCGCGCCGACCGCGACCGGCCGGGCGTACGCGGGCCACAGGTAGTACCCGATGGTCAGCGCCATCGCCGCGCAGCTCGCCGTCTTGCCGATGACGAACGCCCACCCCGCCAGGAACCCGGTGAACGCCCCGAGCTGCTCGCGCCCGTAGACGTAGGTGCCACCGGACTCCGGATACCGGGCGGCCAGCCGCGCCGACCCCGTCGCATTGCACGCCGCCACCACAGCCGCGATCAGCAGCGCCGTCAGCAACGCCCCGCTGGTGCCCGCGGCCGCCGCCGCCGGACCCCACACGACGAACACCCCGGCGCCGAGCATCGCCCCCAGCCCGATGACGACGGCGTCACCGAACCCCAGCCGCCGCGCCAACGTCGAGATCACGCCCGCAGGCTAGCCCGCCCCCATTGAATAAAGGAAGGGCACCTTCTTAACGCTATGTGTACAGGAAGGGCACCTTCTTAACGTTCCACCAGGGAACGCCGAGGTCAGCATGAATGCCGCGCGGTTTCAGCGGGCGGGCGGCAGGATCGCGTCCCAGTCGATCCGGTGGATGATCCGGTCCAGCAGCAGGCCCAGGGCGAGCGCGGCCAGCCCGTCGGTGACCCAGTGGTGCGACAGGTACGTCGTCGTGCACAGGACGATCACCGGCGGCGCGACCCGCATCCAGCGCACCAGCGTCGGCGGCAGCCGCCACAGCCGCGAGGCCAGGATGACGATCACGCCCCACCACACGATCGCGTTCACCACGTGCCCGGACGGGTACGAGTTGGAGTACACCACCGCCAGCGGGTTGAACAGCTCCACCGCGTTGGGCAGTCCGCTGCTCGGCGCGTCCCGGTGCGTCCACAGCTTCAGCGGCCCGATGGTGAGGTACGTCAGCAGGAACCCGGTCACCCCCGGCAGCAGCACCCGCAGGTCCCGGGTGCGCACCAGCAGCGTGACGGTCAGCGATCCGGTGATGATCCACATCACCAGCCAGCCCTGCCCGAGGTAGTTCAGCGCCCGCGCGATCACGTGCACCCAGCCCGGCTGGTGGCTCTGCACCCAGTCGCGTACGCCCAGGTCCAGCCCTTCTGTCACGCCGCGCGCCGCCAGCACCGTGATCAGCGCCAGCACCGCCACCAGGGTGACGTCCCACCACCAGCTGTCGAACCGGCTCAGCCGCCGCGTCGGAATCCGCACCGGCCCACTATGCCTGACCGCCCCGGCGACCCCGGCATGCCTGCACCACCCCACCACACGATCTCCACCTCGGCCGCACCCCCAGGTGATCATGAAGTTATGGCAACGACACGCCGACGACCCCTGCCACAAGTTCATGATCACCGCGAGGGGGCGGGGTGTCAGAGGAGGTCGGCGAGTTTTTTGTCGATCAGTTCCATGCGGACGCCGGAGTTGGGGCAGCCGCCGAAGTGGTGCAGTGCGATGACCTTGTCCGTACGCCGGGACAGCACCGGCGAACCGGACGAGCCGCCCTCGGTGTCGCAGTAGTAGGAGATGTCGGTGTCCTTGGCGTACCCGTCGTAGTCGCTGTCCTCCACCGCGCAGTTGCCGGCCCGGTCGCGGTCGCTGCTGACGGCCACCATGGCCGGCGCACCGGCCGGGTGCTGCGGGATGTAGAGCTCCTCGCCCTTGTCCGGGCGGCGCAGGTCCAGCTCCAGGTAGCCGAACTTCTGCACCAGGTCGAAGTCGGTCACCGAGAACAGGCTGAAGTCGAGGGTGCGGTCCGTGGCGACCAGCTCGCTCAGCCACACCTTGGTCGGCCGGAACACGTCGAAGCCGCCGCACTCGGCACACTGGTAGTTGAACCACACCTCGACGTCGGTGGTCTCGCTCTTGTCGGCGACGCAGTGGTTGTTGGTCAGCAGCAGGTTGCGCGGCCCGACCCGCCAGGCGGTGCACAGCTCGACGCCGCCGATCAGCATGCGGGCCACGGCCTTGGAGCGCCGGTAGACCACCGGTTCGGTGGTCCGGTAGCAGACCGCGTCGGCCTTCTGGTCGGAGCCGCAGACGGTCTCCTCGCGGCCGGTGCGCGCCGCGTCCCGCTTGGCCCGCTGGTACGACTCCGACGCGGCGGCCCGCTCCGGCTCGGTGTGCCCGCGGCTCACCTTGTCGATCACGACGCCGAGCCGCGCCACGGCTCCACCGAGCCCGAGCAGGTCGAGGTTCGAGCTGTGCAGCTCGACCAGGGCGGTGTCCCCGGTGACCGACATCGCCCAGCGGCCCGCGGTGCCGAGCACCGAGCCGACCGCGTCGCCGTCGATACGGTGCACCTCGGTCCGCTTCGGGTCGCTGACCGTCAGGTAGTCGCCGGGCAGCAGCAGCAGCTGCGAGAAGTGCACCTTGACGTATTCGGCCCCGGGGTAGCGCAGGGTGGCGCTGCGGTCCGCGTCGAGGTAGCCGAGCACCGCGTGGGCGGCTTCGAGCCGGCCCGCCTCGGCCCGGCCGGCCTGGCGTACCGTCGCGTCCTTGCCCTTCGCCGCGACCGGGGCGACGACCTCGCCCGCGGCCGGGGACGCGGCCCCCTGCACCGCGGTGACCATCGAGCGGGCGGCATCCGGCCCGGCTGCGGGTGGGGATCCCTCGCCGAGCACCGCGGCGCCCGCTGCCGTGGTGAGCGCCAACACGGCAGAGATTCCCATCACCAGCGCGACCGTACGGCGCATGCGACCAGCCTCCTGAACGACTCCGGACAAGCTCCCTACGTGCAACGACGCAGCACTGTGGCCGGTGCCTCGGCCGAAAAGAGGATTCGCGGCAGGTGTGGGCCAATCCGTAGGCTGTTCGCGTGCGGATCACCTCGGCCCTAGTCGACCCTGCCCTGATCGATTTACCCTGGTCCACTCCACTGGAGGAGTGGCCGGCCGACCACCTGGTCGCGCTGCCCCAGGGCATCTCGCGGCACGTGGTCCGCTTCGTCAAACTCCAGGGCACCGTGTACGCGGTGAAGGAGACCCGCGAGAAGATCGCCGAGCGGGAGTACGACCTGCTGCGCGCGCTGGAGCGGATCAGCGCTCCCTCGGTCGAGGCGGTCGCGATCGTCGCCGACCGGGTCGCCGCCGACGGCGAGCACCTGGAACCGGTGCTGGTCACCCGGCACCTCAAGTTCTCCCTGCCGTACCGGGCGCTGTTCTCGCACACGCTGCGCCCCGACACCATGAACCGGCTGCTGGACGCGCTCGCCGCACTGCTGGTGCGGATGCACCTGCTCGGGTTCTTCTGGGGCGACTGCTCGCTGTCCAACACCCTGTTCCGCCGCGACGCGGGCGCGTTCGCCGCGTACCTGGTCGACGCCGAGACCGGCCAGCTGCACCTGCGGCTGTCCCCCGGCCAGCGCGGCGAGGACCTGGAGATCGCCCGCACCAACATCTTCGGCGAGGCGCTGGACCTGCAGGCCGCCGGCCTGCTGCACGAGGGCATCGACCCCGAGCATGTCTCCGACGAGGTGGTGCGCCGCTACGAGACGCTGTGGCACGAGCTGACCCACGAGCAGGCCGTCGAGACCGATACCCGCCGCCAGATGGACAAGCGCATCCGCCGCCTCAACGAGCTCGGCTTCGACGTCGAGGAGGTGTCGATGTCCGTCGTCGAGGAGGGCGGGCACCGCAGCATCATGCTGCGCCCGAAGGTCGTCGACGCCGGTCACCACACCCGCCGCCTGCTCCGCCTGACCGGCCTCGACGCCGAGGAGAACCAGGCCCGCGCGCTGCTCAACGACCTCGACGCGTACCGGGCCGAGTCCGAGGACCTGCCCGACGAGGCCCAGGCCGCGCATCGCTGGCTGACCGAGGTGTTCGAGCCGGTGATCCGCGCGGTGCCGGCCCACCTGCGCGGCAAGCTGGAGCCGCCGGAGCTGTTCGTGCAGATCATCGAGCACCGCTGGACGCTGAGCGAGACCGCGGGCCGCGACGTGGGCCTGGCGCCCGCGGTGCAGTCGTTCCTCAACGACGTCCTGGTCCACCGCCCGGACGAGCAGGCCGTCCTCGGCTACGACCCCGACGACGAGCCCGACCCCGACCTCATCCCGGACGACGACATAGTCGACGACGAAGACCTCGAACCCGACCCCACCACCCGCTGACCTCGCGGCCACCTGGCCCGCCCCGCGCCGCTCCTTTTTCCATAGACGGTGGCCTATGACATCGAGTTTGATCTACAAATTCTCGACGTAATAGGCGACCGTCTATGGAACACGGGTGGGTGACCCGCTGGGCGATCAGCGAAACCGCAGGTAGCGTGGCTGCCCGGTCCGGACGCGCCGCTCTGCCGAGCGGCGTGGCAACCCGTCGGGCCGCGTGCAGCGAAGGGGTCGCAACGATGCGATCACGGACGCGCCTGGCCGCCCTCGCCAGGCTCTCCGCCGAACGGGCCGGGCCCGACGGCCGGGCACGCCGCCTGCCGTCCGCCGGCCGTCGGCCGCTGCCGGGCTGGCTGCGTTCGCTGCTGGTGCTCGGCGTCGGCATCGCGGCGGCGCTCACCGTCGCGACCCCGGGCAACGCGCAGGTCAGCGCGGACGTCGCCGCGGCCCACATGATCCACGCACTGCCCGCCGGCGACCTGTCCGCCGTGCCGGAGGACTTCCCGCAGGTCATGCACTACACCCCGGGCACCGCACGGCTGGCCGACGGCTCGCTCCGGGTGATCAACCCGACCGGTTCGTGCTCGGTGCCCGGCGAGGGCCGCCCGTTCGACTTCGCGACGGCCTGCAAGGCCCACGACTTCGGCTACGACCTGCTGCGGTATGCCCAGCGTCGGGGCGCGCCGCTGGATCCGGCGGCCCGCGCCGACATCGACCTGCTGCTCGACCACGACCTGCGGGTGCAGTGTGCCGCCGACTCGACGCCGGCCAGCTGCGACGCGACCGTCACCCTGTTCGCCGCGGGGGTCGGCTTCAACTCGTGGCGGCAGGTCTCCGGGCCGCCCGTCGACACGTCCGGGCTGCCCCGCACCGCAGGCCTCGTCATGCTGACCCTGGCCGGTGGCGGCTGCCTGGTCACGGCGCGCTCGCGTCTGCTCCCTGCTCGACCGGGTCCGCGTCGTCGTCCGCGCCGTTTCCGGCGGCCTGGCGCATCAGCCGGCTGAGACCGTCGCGGCTGGCCACCACGGTGATCCGGTCGCGAGCCTGGAGCACCCGGTTGGGCGCGGGCCGCCACAGCGGGCGGGGCTCGCCGAACTCGGCCAGCGCGATCACGCGTACCGCTCCGGCCGTGTCCGCGACGGCCACCCGCTGTCCGGCGAGCACCGAGCCCGTGCCGACCACGACCTCCGCGACGAGCAGCACCCGGCGCTCGACCGAGATGGTGCCGATGACCTCGCGTTCCATCAGCGCCTCGGCGAAGGCCGGCGCGGCCAGGTAGGACACGCTCCGGGTGAACCGGATGCTGAACGTCTTGCGCACCCGCGCGGCGAGGTCGCCGTCGAACAGCCGGACCAGCACCCGCAGCTTCGGCTGCAGGTTGCGGCCGTGCAGCGCCGCCTCCAGGTTGATGACGTCGTTGCTGGCCAGGGTCATCAGCGCGCGGCAGTTCTGCACGTGGGCCGAGCGCAGCGTGCTCTCCCGGCTCGCGTCGCCGATGATCAGCGGCACGCCCAGCTCACGGGCCAGTGGCACACCGCGCGCCTCCTCCTTGACGTCGATCGCGACGAGCGGGACGTCCCGGTCGTAGAGCAACCGCAGCACCCGGGTGCCGACGTTGCCCAGGCCGACCAGCACGACGTGGCCCTCCTCGGGCAGCCGTAGCCGTCCCTGCGCCACCGCGAGCCGGGCATTGACCGCGCCCTCGACGACCATGGCGGTGATCAGCGGCACCAGGGCCAGCCCGGCCAGTGCGACGAGCAGCTGCAGCACCTGCTGCCACCCCGGGATGTCCGCTTCGAGCTGCGGGCCGCCGAGCGCGTTGACCAGCGTGACGTAGACGCCGTCCCAGAACGAGGCGACCTCCGGCCGGGTGCGCGCGAACGCGAAACCGGCCCCGACCAGGATCAGCAGCACCACCACGACCGCGATGCGGAACTGGCGTGAGATCAGCGTCTTCGCGGTGTCCACGACGGCGGGCAGCCGCCAGCGGCGCGCGTTGCGGCGTACGGTGCGCGCGACGGTGTTCACCGTGTCGGCGACGCTGTCGGCCACCCCGCTGCTCACCCGCGCTTCGGCCAGCACCAGGTCGGCCCGGCCCGGGTCGGCGGGCAGCAGGTCCGGCGCGGTGCCGCCGGTGGTGGTGTCCACCAGCCCGCAGACCACGTCGTCGGGTGCCACGTCCGTGCGCCGGGCCACCACGAGGGTGCGGCCGCCGACGGGCAGGGGCACCGCGTTGACCTCGTCGAGGGCCAGCGCGACCAGGGCCGGCGAGGCGATCTCGGCGTCGGACAGCACCCGGGCGTTGCCCAGCAGTTCCTCGATGCCGCGGCCGAGGTGGGAGTTGTACATCCGGACCACCAGCCGCAGCCCCGGCACCAGGTCCCGGGCCTGCAGCGCGACGTGGATGTTGCCGACGTCGTCCTGAACCGTCAACGCGAGCCCGATCGCGGTGGCGACATCGGCCTTGACCAGGGCGCGTTCGTCGACGCGTTCGACCACCACGACGCGCACCCGCGGCAGCTCGCCGAAGTCACGGGCGTCGCGCCGCTGATCGGCGGTCATCAGCACCACCACGTCCACGCCGTAGCGCGTGGTCAACTGCTCGGCCAGGCGGTACGCCAGGCCGTCAGAGCCGTTGATCACGAAGTGGTTGTTGCGGGCACGGCGGAGGTTGGCCACTACCGAGGAGGGGGTGAGCACGCCCGGATGCTATCGACCACGCACCACCCGTACCACCCCTGAGGGATCGCCGGACATGCCTTTCCCGCGACGATATGCCCCTTTTAGTCGTTGCTCCTTCAGACGAATGCACCAAGCAGCACCCTGCGGTTCGGGGTGCACCGGTCAGCAATCGAATGGATGGACATGAACAAGTGGTTCTACCGTGCCGTCGGCGCCGTGGGCGTGGCGGGCGGCGTCATGCTTCTCGGCAATGGCGTCGCGCACGCTGAAACGGTCACCGAGGCCCAGCCGACCGCCGATCTTCAGGCCATGCGAGGGCTGGTGGCCGACCTCTTCTCTCCGACGGGCGGCCTGCACGACCTCGGCCTGTCGCTCGACATGCCCGACACGAGGCTGAACGCAGGGCTGCTCGCAGAAGGCCCGCTTTCGATCACGCGCGGCACCGGCGACCTCGGCGTCACCGCGTACGCGCCCGGGGTGCAGGACATCTCGCTCACCGGCAAGGTGCCGGATCTGACCCGCGCGCTGCCGAGCACCGGCCTGCTGAACAGCACCGGCCTGCTCAACGGCGCCGCCAAGGAGGAGGGCCTGCCGGGCCTGGACAGCGTGACCGGCATGCTCTCCGGCGGGCCGCTCGGCGGCCTGCTCGGCGCGCAGCCCGGCGGCAGCCCGCTCGGCGGCCTCACCAACGGCCCGCTCGGCGGCCTCACCAGCGGCCTCATGGGCGGCCCCGACGGTGGCGGCACCCTGGGCGGACTCCTCGGCGGCGGCAGCAGCCCGCTCGGCGGCCTGACCGGCGGTCTGACCGGCGGGGACGGCCCGCTCGGCGGCCTCACCGGCAGCCTGGGCGACCTGACCGGCGGGCTCAGCGGCGGCCTCAACGGCAGCGGCCAGGCCGCCGACCCGCTCGGCAGCCTCACCGGCGGCCTGACCGGCGAGCGCAACGACCTGGCCGGGCTCCAGCCCGAGCCGGCGCCCGCGCCGGTCTCAGCCGCCGGCGACACCGCCCAGGACACCTTCGGCGAGTGGGTCGACGAAGCGCCCCGCAGCATGCCGACCGACATGCTGGCACGCCAGGACGTCGTCGACCCGCTGATGGACGTGGACGCGCTCGACCCGTCCGACAGCCAGGGCATCACGCTCGACCCGGCGCTGTCCCAGCAGGTCGCCGACGCGACCTCGCAGATCGTGCCCGCGCTCATCGCCGACGCGATGGGTCAGAAGAACGTCGGTGCCGACCTGCTCGCGACCGAGGGCCTGCCCACGGCCGAAGGCCTGCCGTTCGTCGACAAGCTGCCGATCCTCGACGGCGTGCTCGGCAACGGCGGCCCGCTGGACAGCATCCTGGTCGTCGGTGACATCGCCAAGCAGCTGCCCGGCGTACGCGACCTGGCCAACGGCAAGCTGAGCCTGGACACGGTCACCAAGATCCCGGTCGTCGGCGGCATGCTCACCGGCGGCATCGTGCAGGGCGGCAAGCCCGGCACCGCGCTGCCCGTGGTCGGCTCGCTGCCGCTCGTCGGCGACGCGCTGGGCAAGATCACCGGCGGGCTGAACGGCATCAGCCCCGGCCGCGGTGCGAACCTGCTGAACCCCGCACCGGCCGTCGACACGCAGTTGCCGGTCGGCCAGCAGCTCGTCGCGCCCGTGCCCGCACCCGCGCCCGCTCAGCCGCAGCACGTCGGCCGGCACCGGGCCACCGAGCGCCCGATCGCGGGCGAGGACGCGGAGTACGCGGAGTCGGCGACGACCGAGGCGGGCCTGCCCGGCCTGGGCGAGCTGCCGCTGCTGGGCGGCCTCACCGGCGGCCTGACCGGCGGCGCCGGTGGAGCCGGCGGCCTGCCGGTGGGCAGCCTGCTGGGTCAGCTGCCGCTCGTCAACGACCTGCCGATCCTGGGCAACATGGCCACCTCCATGGAGGTGCTGCGCGCGCTGCCGCTGGTCGGCACCGCCGCGGGCCTGCTGCCGCTGGAGAGCGACACGCTCGTCTGACAGGGGTACGGGCGAGGGGGCGGATGCGTGTCGCATCCGCCCCCTCGCGCGTCCACCAGCACTCTCCCGCCGGTCACGGCACCTTCGGCAGCACCGTGCCCACCGCCGGCACGTCCTTCGCGACCGCGACGACCTTGCCGCTCGCGTCCAGCAGGGTCAGCGTGAGCGCACGACTGTCCGAGCGGCCCGAGCGTGGTCAGCCCACGCCATCCCGTTCGCGTGACGCACTGCGCTCAGCGCAGGACGAGGGTCACGCGGGCACCGGCCTCGTCATGCACCAAAGTGATCTCTCCGGCGAGCCCGACGAGCTGTCCGGTCCCCGAGCCGGCCACGATGTGCCCGAAGGTCCGGGGGTCATTGCCGTCGTCGAGCCCCCAGTGCTGGAAGACCACCGTGCCTGCCCGGCCGTCGATGCTGCCGGTGAAGCGCTCGGAGGCGACATAGCCGCGGCCGTCCGGGCCGGCCGCGGTGAGCACTTCGGCGACGCTGGCACCGTCGACGGCCCCGCGGAAGTTCTTGCGGACCGTGACCCGCGCGAGCGCCGGGCCTTCGGCCGGCTCGTCGTAGACGCTCGGGTCCCAGCCGGTGACCTCGAACTCGGCGGTGAGCGTCCGCGCGGTGGCCGGAGCTGAGCTGTTCGGATCCGTCATGCCCGAACCGTATTTCCGGGTGCCCGGGGCGGTCTTGAAGATTCGCGACAGGGACCTGAGCCGTACGTCGCTGCTGTACAGCAACGGCGTGGCAGCCGGCAGGACTCGATTGATCAGACCAGAGCCCAGATCAGGCTTCCTGTTCCGGCGAGCAGGATCACGATTCCGGCCGTCACGAATATGCGGCCGACCACGCGGGACCAGCGACGGGCAGCCTGCCAGTCGGCGTCATCGGGTTCGATGATCGATTTCCACACTCCGGACTTCTTCAGGAAGGCATTGCGGTACAGCGTCTCCCTGGCGTATGCGTCGGCCACGCCGAACAGGTTGGCGACGGACAGAAAGCCGAAGATGCTCAGCAAGACGCCGAAACCCATGGTGCCGAGGGACTCTCTGACGTTCACGCGTATGCCCTCCGGCCCGCACCGCTGTCGCCGGTTGTCGATGTCTGATCCTGTCATCCCGCTACAAGTCGTCGTTCCGGCGAGCTTCTGAGGCGGCGACGGGCCGAGAGGATCCCGGTGATCCCTGTCGCCGGCCGAGTTGGGGAGAGACAGCACCGGGCCTGCGAGAACAAGCGGACTAGGCGATCATGTTCGGCATGCCGAACGTGTCACTCGATCCCAAACTCGTCCGCTATGAACTCAGCAAAGGCGTCGCCGCCGTCCGACTGTTCATTGAACAGCCCGCCGAGGCGTCCATGGACGGCTGGTATCTCGTACCGCGCAGCGTTATCTGCATGATCATCGGACCTGGGCCTGACCGGACCGACTACGTCTTCCCTCGCCTTGGTATGCCCATACCTCCCGGATGGGAGGAGGCGGTTGCCGCACGAGGCGGCGCGACCGTGATTTTTGGCGGGATCGAAGACAGCGGACCGTTCGCAGCATCCGTGTGACCCTGCCCGCAGCTACGGCGATGGCAGGTAGACGGCGGTCGCGTCGTCGCTCTTCTTGTTCCTGGGCCAGCGAACGCCGAGCGGGTCGGACTCTTCCGCTTCGCGAACGATCCGCAGCAGCTCTCCCGGACCTCTGTCGTGCAGGACGGCGAAGACCTGCGTCCAGTCCAGGAGCCCGAACTCCACGGCACGAACGGCACCGTCCGTGAGCACGGACATCGCCTTGATCCCAGGCTTCGGTACGGTGCCGGTGATGGCGTGATCAGCGGCCGCGCTGTCGGCCGCAGCGATCCAGTAGCCGCCCACTCGGTTGCGCGCGGCAAGTTCGCCGCGCTTCATGCGCAGCAACGCGGCTCGCTTCTCGGGCGACCCGATCAGGTACCTGTTCGCCTCGGCCCGCTCGTCGGGTGCGGTGGCGCCGACCCGCTCGTCGCTGATGACATTCTCCCCCGCCGCCGCCGCCGCGACGGCGACGCTGACGTCGCCCAGTACCAGGTACTCCCAGTGATCCGCGGTATCGCGAAGGATGCCGACGCCGGCGGAAGGCGTCCCGGGGTGGGTCAGGTCGCACGTGTGCAGGTGCGCCTGGGCGGTCTCCGTGATGGCAGCCCGGAGAACGCCCGTCAACGGGATGTCGCGGTCGCCGGCCATGTCGACGATGCACGCGCCGAGATGTCGCGCGTACCAGGCCACGCCGTGGATGCACCCGGTCGCGGTGCGGGCCGTCGCGCCGTCGAGCACGACGACGAGGCCTGCTGCGGCAGCGCACCAGTCCTCGGACGGCACGCCGACCTCGCCAGGCTCGGTGGCTGCCAGGACGCGCATGGCCAGGCTCCAGACTGACGTTGCTGTGCACTTCTGCTGTCAGCACGGGCCGGGGAAGCGTCGATGCCCAGACCCGCTGTCGGGTTCTGGGCATCGACCTGGTCTTTCTCGGAGCCGACCAGGGGACTTGAACCCCTAACCTTCCGATTACAAGTCGGGTGCGCTACCAATTGCGCCAGGCCGGCATGCACGGCCCGAGGAGCGGCCGTACCCAGCGATGGTACGCGGCGGGAGCACCAGGTTCGCTACCGGATTCCCCGGAGTTTCGTACCGATCATCACCATACCGTCCGTTTTGCCTGGCAGGCGCGTTCCACTGGATGATCCACGGGCTTGTTTACACGGCGTTACGCGGTTACTTTGGCGAACGCCGGGTTCGTGCAAACGTGGCCGGCACTTCACTTTCACTCGGATCGTCCGGCACGTTCCTGCCGGTGGAAGGACACACCCCCGTGGCTACCGTCACCTATGCGAAGGCCTCCCGGATCTACCCGGGCACCGACCGCCCCGCCGTCGACCAGCTCGACCTCCAGATCAACGACGGCGAGTTCCTCGTCCTCGTCGGCCCGTCCGGCTGTGGCAAGTCCACCAGCCTGCGGATGCTGGCCGGTCTTGAGGACGTCGACCAGGGCGCGATCTACATCAACGACAAGGACGTCACGAACCTCCCGCCGAAGTCGCGGGACATCGCGATGGTCTTCCAGAACTACGCCCTCTACCCGCACATGACGGTGTACGAGAACATGGCGTTCGCGCTCAAGCTGCGCAAGACCCCGAAGTCGGAGATCGACGTCCGGGTCAAGAAGGCCGCGCAGATGCTGCAGCTGGAGGAGTACCTCAGCCGCAAGCCGAAGGCGCTCTCCGGCGGTCAGCGCCAGCGTGTCGCCATGGGTCGCGCCATCGTGCGCGAGCCGCAGGTCTTCCTCATGGACGAGCCGCTGTCGAACCTCGACGCCAAGCTCCGCGTGCAGACCCGTTCGCAGATCGCCACGCTGCAGTCGCAGCTGGGCATCACCACGGTGTACGTGACGCACGACCAGGTCGAGGCCATGACCATGGGTCACCGCGTCGCCGTGCTGCTCGACGGTGTGCTGCAGCAGTGCGACACCCCGCGTGCCCTGTACGACCGGCCGTCGAACGTCTTCGTCGCGGGCTTCATCGGCTCCCCGGCCATGAACATCAAGACCGTTCAGCTGACCGACGCCGGTGCCGTGTTCGGCCAGATGGTGCTCCCGCTGACCCGCGAGCAGGTCGCCCTGGCTCAGGCCGAGGGTGGCAACGGCCAGGTCACCGTCGGCTTCCGCCCGGAGGACTCGGACCTGGTGGGCGCGAGCGAGGGCGGCATGCCGATCGTCGTGGACCTGGTCGAGGACCTGGGCGCGAACGCGAACGTGTACGGCCACGCCGCGATCAACGGTGGCGAGGAGCGGTTCGTGGTCACCACGACCCGCCAGGCGATGCCGAGCCTCGGCGACACCGTGTTCGTCAAGCCCGTGGTGGGCAGCCACCACGCGTTCCACGCCGCCTCCGGCGTGCGCATCTGACGCATCAGCGACACCGAAGGGGCAGGGCCGGATGGTCCTGCCCCTTCTTTGTGATCTGCGTGCCGATCTTCGGTTACCCGTGCTTCAGGGGGTAAGCATGGAGCCATGACGGAGTATCGAGTCGAGCACGACACGATGGGCGAGGTCCGGGTGCCCGCCGACGCCCTGTGGGGCGCGCAGACCCAGCGGGCCATTGAGAACTTCCCGGTTTCGGGGACTCCCCTCCCGTACCCCCTGATCATCGCCCTTGCCCAGATCAAGGCGGCGGCGGCCGAGGCCAACGCGGCCACCGGGGACCTGGACGCGCAGACCGCCGGCGCGATCGCGTCCGCGGCCCGCGAGATCGCCGAGGGCGACTTCGCGCCGCACTTCCCGCTCGACGTGTTCCAGACCGGCTCGGGCACGTCGACCAACATGAACATGAACGAGGTGCTGGCCCGGCTCGCCGGGCAGCGCCTGGGCCGGGCGGTGCACCCGAACGACCAGGTGAACGCCTCGCAGTCGAGCAACGACGTGTTCCCGTCGGCGATCCATCTGGCCGCGCTGCGGCTGGTGGCGTACGAGCTGCGCCCGGCGCTGCTGGAGCTGGAGAACGCGCTGTCGCGCAAGGCCGGCGAGTTCGCGCACGTGGTGAAGTCGGGCCGGACCCACCTGATGGACGCCACGCCGGTGACCCTGGGCCAGGAGTTCTCCGGCTACGCCCAGCAGGTGCACCGGGCCGCCGAGCGCATCGCCTCGACCCTGCCCC
This sequence comes from Catellatospora chokoriensis, assembly GCF_011297315.1. Classification (NCBI taxonomy): domain Bacteria; kingdom Bacillati; phylum Actinomycetota; class Actinomycetes; order Micromonosporales; family Micromonosporaceae; genus Catellatospora; species Catellatospora chokoriensis. The sequence continues at coordinate 18,574 of NZ_JAAOTI010000039.1, read as the reverse complement.
ACGTCGCGGAGCTGCCGCTGGGCGGCACCGCCGTGGGCACCGGCGTCAACGCGAGCGCCGAGTTCCGGCGCGAGGTCTACCGCCGGCTGGCCGCGAACACGGGTCTGCCCGTCAAGGAGGCCGAGAACCACTTCGAGGCGCACGGCGCCCGTGACGCCCTGGTGGAGCTCTCCGGCCAGCTCCGCACCGCCGCGGTCAGCCTCTACAAGATCGCCAACGACGTCCGCTGGATGGGCTCCGGCCCTCGCGCCGGCCTCAGCGAGCTGCGCATCCCCGACCTGCAGCCCGGCTCGTCGATCATGCCCGGCAAGGTCAACCCGGTCATCTGCGAGTCCGTCCGCCAGGTCTGCGCACAGGTCATCGGCAACGACACCGCGGTCGCCTTCGCCGGCTCCCAGGGCGACTTCGAGCTCAACGTCATGCTCCCGGTGATGGCCCGCAACCTGCTGGAGTCCATCACCCTGCTGGCCAACGTCAGCCGCCTGTTCGCCGCCAAGTGCATCGTGGGCCTGCAGGCCAACGAGGAGGTGGCCCGCCTGTACGCCGAGGGCTCCCCGTCGATCGTGACGCCGCTCAACCGGCACATCGGCTACGAGGAGGCGGCGGCCGTCGCCAAGCAGGCCCTCGCCGAGAACAAGACCATCCGACAGGTCGTGGTCGAACGCGGCCACGTAGAGGCGGGCAAGCTCACCGAGGAGCAGCTCGACGCGGCCCTCGACGTGCTCGCCATGACTCGCCAGCCCGACTGACCCGGACCGCCCCGCGCCCGCGGCCCAGCACAGATAAACGTTGGCCTATCTGATCGAGTTTTCGTAGATCGAACTCGATCAGATAGGCCAACGTCGATTAGCAGCCGGGGTGGTGGACGGTCACGCCGCCCGGCGGCGGCGGGCGACCTCGGCCAGGGCCACAGCCGCGGCCACGGAGGCGTTCAGCGACTCGACCTCGGACACCATCGGGATGCCCACCCGCATGTCGCAGGTCTGCCCCACCAGCCGGCCCAGGCCGCGTCCCTCGGACCCGACCACCACGACCAGCGGCCCGACGGCCGCCTCCAGCTCGTACAGGTCGGCTTCCCCGTCGGCGTCCAGCCCGACGACCACGAAGCCCTCCGACTGCGCCTGCTTCAGCGCCCGGGTCATGTTGGTCACCTGCGACACCGGCAGCCGGGCCGCGGCGCCGGCGCTGGTCCGCCACGCGGTCGCCGTGATGCCCGCGGCACGCCGCTCGGGCACGAAGATGCCCTGCGCACCGAACGCGGCCGCCGACCGGATCACCGCACCGAGGTTGCGCGGGTCGGTCACCCCGTCCAGCGCCACCAGCAGCGGCTCCGGGTGCTCGATGGACGCGGCGAGCATGTCCTCGAAACTCTCGTACGCGAACGGCGGCACCTGGATGCCGATGCCCTGGTGCAGCACGCCGCCGGTGAGCCGGTCGAGTTCGGCGCGGCTGATCTCCAGGATCGGGATGCCGCGGTCGCCCGCGGTGCGCACCGTCTCGGTGATCCGCTCGTCGATGTCGAGCCCTTGGGCCACGTAGAGCGCGGTCGCGGGCACGTGCGCGCGCAGCGCCTCGACCACCGGGTTACGGCCGACGAGCAGTTCGGGAGCGTCCTTCGGGGTCATCGACTTGCGCCCCGGGGCGACCCGCGGGCCGCTGCGCACGGGTGCGCCGCCGCGGCCGGCCGGGGTGCGCCGGGTCGGGGTGCCCTTGCCGCCGCTGCCGCGGCCCCAGGTGGTGTCCTTGCTGCCCGGCTTGCCGATCTTCGGGGCACGCCCCTCGGCGGCGGCGGCCTTGCGCTCCTTGTCCTGCTTCCAGGCGGTCTTCGAGGGCAGCTTCTCGGTGCCCGAGTAACCCTTGTGCCACGGACGCTCGTCGGCGGGCAGGGTCTTGCCACGACCCTTCAGGGTGTCCTTGCCCTTGCCGCCCGTGCCCTTGGCGGCGCTCTTCTTGCTCACCTGGCGAATGTTCCGGCGTTGCGAGTTGCCCGGCATTACAGTTCACTTCCGATCGTCCAGCGTGGACCGTGCGGGGTGTCCTCCACCACGACTCCGGCCTGTTTCAGCTGATCCCGCACGGCATCCGCGGCGGCCCAGTCCTTACGTTCGCGTGCGGCCGTGCGCTGCTCCAGGGCGAGCGCGACCAGCGCGTCGACCGTGCTGCGCATGCCGCTGCCGCCCTTGCTGTCGGCCCAGGCGGCGTCCAGCGGGTCGATGCCGAGCACGCCGAGCATGGCCCGGACGCTGCCCAGCGCGCCCGCGGCGGCCTTGTCGTTCCCGGCGGCCAGCGCGGTGTTGCCCTCGCGGACGACCTCGTGCAGGGCCGCGAGCGCGGCCGAGGTGTTGAGGTCGTCGTCCATGGCCGCGGTGAAGTCGGCGCACAGCGCCGTCGGCTCGACCACGCCGACGAGTTCCACGGCCCGCTGCACGAAGCCCTCGATGCGGCGGTATGCCGTCGCGGCCTCCTCCAGCGCGCCCCAGCTGAAGTCGATACGGGCCCGGTAGTGCGGGGCCAGCATGTAGTAGCGCAGGTCGACGGGCCGGATGCCGTGCTCGACGACCGAGTCGAGGTCGATGACGTTGCCCAGCGACTTGCTCATCTTGGCCTCGCCGAGGTTGAGCAGGCCGTGGTGCACCCAGAACCGGGCGAACGCCAGCCCAGCGGCACGCGACTGCGCCTGCTCGTTCTCGTGGTGCGGGAAGACCAGGTCGAGGCCGCCGCCGTGGATGTCGAACTCCGCACCCAGGTAGCGCTTGGCCATCGCGGAGCACTCGATGTGCCAGCCGGGCCGGCCGCGGCCCCACGGCGAGGGCCACTCGGCGTCGTCGGGCTCCGCGGACTTCGCGCCCTTCCACAGGGCGAAGTCACGCGGGTCGCGCTTGGCCCGCTCCGGGCCGTCCGGCGCGGCCAGCATGTCGTCGGGCCGCTGCCCGGACAGGGCGCCGTACTCGGCGAAGGAGCCGACGGAGAAGTAGACGTCGCCGCTGCCGTCGTTGCTCGGGTACGCGTTGCCGCGCTCGATCAGCTCGGTGATCAGCTCGTGCATCTCGGGCACGTGCCCGGTGGCGCGCGGCTCGTAGGTCGGCGCGAGCACGTTCAGCGCCCGGTAGGCGGCGGCCAGCGTCACCTCGTTGGCGTACGCGATCGACCAGAACGGGCGACCCTGCTCCACCGACTTGGCGAGGATCTTGTCGTCGATGTCGGTGATGTTGCGCACGAACACGACGTCGTAGCCCGCGTGCAGCAGCCAGCGCCGCAGCACGTCGTAGTTGACGCCCGAGCGCAGGTGGCCGATGTGCGGGCCGGACTGGACGGTGAGACCACACAGGTACACGGAGGCCTGACCGGGAACGCGCGGCACGAAGTCGCGCACCTGTCTGGTCGCGGTGTCAAAGAGTCTCAACGTCACCGCACAAGGATAGTCAATGCGCGGCGATCCGCTGCGACTGCAGCCACCGCAACGCAGCAACCTCATCCGGATCGCCGCCGATTCGATACTGACGGCCGTCAGTGCCGGTGATTCCCATCACCGCCACCCCTGACGCCGTCGATCATGCCGGCGTGGTGGCAGGGCGCGTGGAGCGCCGAGTCAGTTGTTGAGCGCCGCCACCGCGTCGGGCAGCTCGGCCAGGTCCGCGATCACCACGTCGGCCCGGACCGGTCCGGGTGCGGGGGCACCGGCACGGTTCAGCCAGACGGTACGCAGACCGGCGCCCGCCGCCCCGGCGACGTCATGGTCGTACGAGTCCCCGACGTACACCACCTCGTGCGGCTGCGCCGACGCGGCGGCGAGCACCGCGTCGAAGAAGCCCCGAGCCGGCTTCTTCGGCACCCCGTTCTCCAGCGCGTACAACTCGAACGCGAACCGCCCGCCGAGCCCGCACCGGTCGGCCAGGCTGTTGGCGTTCGTGGCGTACCCGAGCCGGTAGTCGCGGCTCAGCTTGTCCAGCACCGCGGCCACCCCGTCGAACGGGCGCGAGTTCGCGTACCGCACCTCGAAGAACAGCTCCAGCCACCGGTCCAGCTCGTGCTCCCGCCCAGCCCGGGCCAGGGTGTGCCGCATCGCGGCGGCCCGGATGTCGCGGGCGTGGTGGTCGGCCAGCAGCGTCCAGTGCTCCTCGGCGTCGGCCGCGAACAGCTCCAGGGTGAGCGCGGGGTCGGCCACCGCGGCGGTGACCGCGATCAGGCCCGCCGTCACGGCGGCGCGGATGTCCACCAGCGTGTCGTCGGCGTCGAAGGCGACTGTTGTGATCATCGGTACACGTTAGCGGAACCGCAGGTCAGCGCCCTGCACCGTCACTCGCAGGGGGTACGCCGTCCCATGTCGCGAGACGGGACAGCCCGTCCGGCAGCTGTGCCAGGCGCTCGATCACCAGATCCGGGACGACGGGGCCGGGCAGCTCGTGCCCGGCCCGGTTGACCCACACCGTACGCATCCCCGCCGCAGCGGGTGCCTGTACGTCGTGGTGGTAGTTGTCGCCCACGTACGCGATCTCGCCCGGCTTCGCGCCCGCGGCGGCGGCGACCGCGGCGAAGAACTCCGGCGCGGGCTTCTTCGGCAGGCCGCCCTGGTGGGCGTACAACTCGAAGGCGAATTCGCCGCCCAGCCCGCACCGGTCCGCCGTCGAGTTGCCGTTGGTCGCATAACCCACCAGGTACGACTCCCGCAGCCGGGCCAGCGTGGCCAGCGCGTCCGGGAACGGCCGGGTCTGCTGGTAGCGGAAGTGGAAGAAGAGGTCGCAGTGGTGGTTAAGGTGCTGCTCCATGCCGAAGCGGGCCAGCGTACGGCGCATCGACTCCCGCCGGATGTGCGGGACGGGCGCCTCGGGGTCCTCGGCGAAGACCGCCGACCAGTCGTCGCGCATCTGCTCCCGGGTGGGCGCCAGGTCCGGCGCGAGCAGCCGCAGGCTGCCGAGCACCTGCTCCAGCGCGTAGTCGATCGCCGGGCGAAGATCGAGCAACGTCTCGTCCGCGTCGAACACCACTGCCTTGATCACTCCGCCACTCTAGTCACCACCGTCGACGCCTACGCTTAGCCCGTGGACACCGCACAGACGCTCGACCGTGGGCTGCGCCTGCTGACCCTGGTCGCGGACACCCCCGGCGGGCTGACCGTCACCGAGGCCGCCAACCGCCTCGGCGTCGGCCGCGCCGTGGTGTACCGGCTGGTCACCACACTCACCGAGCACTCGCTCGTGCGCCGCGACTCCGGCGGGCGGCTGCGGCTCGGCCTGGGCCTGCTGCACCTGGCCCGGCGCGCCCAGCCGCTGCTGGCCGACGCGGCGCTGCCCGCCCTGCGACGCCTGGCCGACCAGGTCCACGCCACGGCCCACCTCACCGTCGCCGACGGCGACGAGGCGGTCGCAGTCGCCGTCGTCGAACCCAGCTCGACGATGTTCCACGTCGCCTACCGCACCGGCTCCCGGCACCCGCTGGCCTCCGGCGCCGCCGGCCGCGCCATCCTCTCCGACGCCGCAGGCTGGACCGTCTCCACCGGCGAACTCCAACCCGGCGCGTACGGCATCGCCGCCCGCATCCACCACGTGGAAGGCCTCCGCGCCTCCGTCGGCGTGGTCGCCCTCGCCCCCCTCGACACCCCCACCGTCGGCCCCCTCGTCGTAGCCGCCGCCACCACCATCGCCGCCGCCCTCACCTGACCCCCTCGCCGCCCGACCCGCCCGCCGTAGGCCCCGGGCCGCGGGCCAAGATCGTCCGACTTGCCTGGCACCTGTGCGTATCTTGAAGCGCCATTCGCCCAGGTGCCAGGCAAGTCGAGTGACCTTGAGCGGGGCGCGGGGAGGTGGGCGGTCGGGCGTCGTCCACAGGTGTCCACAGGCGATCCACATGGTTATCCACAGTGGTGCGGCCGGTTATCCACAGGGTCGTACACAGGGATCGTGGATTTGGGGCAGGCTGTGCGGCGTGTTACGTGTCGATCGACCCAGGCGACTGGCCTGGCAGGTGTTCCGCGGGTCCGACGCCCTGCGGGAGGGACTGCTGACGGCCGAGCAACTGCGCGGCGACAACTGGACGAGCCTGGGCTACAACGTCTTCGCCGACAGCCGCCTCGATCGCGACCATGAGCTGAGCTGCCGCGCGTTCGCGCTGGACCTGCCATCTCGCGCCTACTTCGCCGGGCCGTCCACCGCGTGGCTGCACGGTGTCGTGCATGCCGCCGCCTTCGGTGACCCCGTACACCTGGTGGTGCCTGCGGGCACCCGACTCAACCAGCGCAAACATGCGACGGTCCACCGCATGCTGCTCGGGGACGACGAGGTCGAGGTCCACCGCGGGCACCCCGTCACCCGGCCGCTGCGGACGTGCTGGGATCTCGTGCTCCGGCTGGGACTCGTGCCCGCGGTCACGATCATCGACGCGTTGCTGCACGCCAAGCTCGTGATCGCGGCCGAGTTGGGCGAGCTGGCCCGCAGCCGGTTCGGGCGGCATGGCGCAGCCCGGGCGGCCAAGGCCTTCGCACTCGCCGACGGCCGGGCCGAGTCACCCCAGGAATCCCGCCTCCGGCTGGGCCTGGTCCGGGCCGGACTGCCCCGGCCCGAACTGCAGCACCCGCTGGATCGTCCTGCACGTGACCAGCCGCCGCATGCGCACCGACTTCGCCGGCGTCGTCCGCGAGCGCCCTCCGCTCCCGCGGCTGGCGCCCCTAGATCCCTCGACTTGCCAGGCACCTGTGCGAAAGGCGCATCAAGATACGCACAGGTGCCAGGCAAGTCCGACGATCAACGCGCGCTGCGCGCGACGGGTCAGCGGCGGCCGATGGTGAGGGTGGGTTTGGAGGTTTCGGCGAAGAAGTCGTTGCCCTTGTCGTCGACGACGATGAAGGCGGGGAAGTCCTCGACCTCGATCTTCCAGACGGCTTCCATGCCGAGTTCCGCGTACTCCAGGACCTCGACCTTCTTGATGCAGTCCTGGGCGAGCCGGGCGGCGGGGCCGCCGATGGAGCCGAGGTAGAAGCCGCCGTACGCCTGGCAGGCCTTGGTGACCTGGCCGCTGCGGTTGCCCTTGGCCAGCATCACGTACGAGCCGCCCGCGGCCTGGAACTTCTCCACGTACGCGTCCATGCGGCCGGCCGTGGTCGGGCCGAAGGAGCCCGACGCGTACCCCTCGGGGGTCTTCGCCGGTCCGGCGTAGTAGACGGCGTGGTCGCGCAGGTACTGCGGCATGGGCTCACCCGCGTCGAGGCGCTCGGCGATCTTCGCGTGGGCGATGTCACGGGCGACGACGAGCGGCCCGGACAGCGAGAGCCGCGTCTTCACCGGGTGCTGGGCGAGCTCGGCGCGGATCTCCGCCATCGGCCGGTTGAGGTCGATCTTGACGACCTCGTCGGAGACGTCCTCGGCGGTGACCTCGGGCAGGTAGCGGGCCGGGTCGGTCTCCAGCCGCTCCAGCCATACGCCGGAAGGGGTGATCTTGGCGAGGGCCTGGCGGTCCGCGGAGCAGGAGACCGCGATGGCGACCGGGCACGACGCACCGTGCCGGGGCAGCCGGATGACGCGCACGTCGTGGCAGAAGTAGCGGCCGCCGAACTGCGCGCCGATGCCGAAGTTGCGGGTCAGCTCCAGGACCTCGGCCTCCAGCTCGACGTCGCGGAAGCCGTGCGCCAGCATCGAACCCGCCGACGGCAGGTTGTCCAGGTACTTCGCCGAGGCCAGCTTCGCGGTCTTGAGCGCGTGCTCGGCCGACGTGCCGCCGATGACGATCGCCAGGTGGTACGGCGGGCAGGCGCTGGTGCCGATGAGGCGCAGCTTCTCGTCCAGGAAACGCATGAACGAGGCGGGGTTGAGCAGCGCCTTCGTCTCCTGGTAGAGGTACGACTTGTTGGCGCTGCCGCCGCCCTTGGCCATGAACAGGAACTTGTACGCGTCCGGGTGCCCGTCCGGGTCCTCGGCGTAGAGCTCGATCTGGGCGGGCAGGTTGGTGCCGGTGTTGCGCTCGTCCCAGGTGGTCAGCGGCGCGAGCTGCGAGTAGCGCAGGTTGAGGCTGGTGTACGCCTCGTACACGCCGCGGGCGATGTTGGCCTCGTCGTCGCCGTCGGTCAGCACGTGCCGGCCGCGCTTGCCCATCACGATCGCGGTGCCCGTGTCCTGGCACATCGGCAGCACGCCGCCGGCCGCGATGTTCGCGTTGTGCAGCAGGTCCTTGGCGACGAAACGGTCGTTCGGCGAGGACAGCGGGTCGTCGATGATCGACGTGAGCTGGGCCAGGTGCGCCGGGCGCAGGTAGTGCGCGATGTCGTGCATCGCCTCGGCCGTCAGCTGGGTGAAGATCTCCGGCTCGATGGTGAGGAACTTGCGCCCACCCGGCCCGCTCACGACGTCGACGCCCTCGTCGGTGACGAGGCGGTAGTCGGTGGTGTCCGCGCCCAGAGGCAGCAGCGAGGAGTAGGCGAAGTCAGTCACGCGAAAAAGGGTACTCATGTGCCATCGGGCCGCAGAATTCGCGCCCTGGCTAATCGAACGGGAGGTAACCGAGATCACGCCGCTGGCCCAGCAGCAGGCCCTTGTCGTCGGCCGCGAGCACCTCGGCGTCGGACTTGACCTCCTTGCGGACCTTGCCGTCCTCCGGGTTCAGCGCGATCACCCGGTTCGGGCCGCGGTCGGACACCACCACCACGGTGCCCCGCAGCGCCGCCGACGCCTCCGGGCTGATCTTGCGGTGCCACAGCGCCTTCGGCTTGGCCGGGTTCCTCCCGTCGGGCACCACCGCGCTCAGCCTGCGGCCGTCCGCGGAGCGCACCAGCGCCAGCCCGCCGGTGACCCCCAGGATGTGCTCGCCCGCCGCGCACAGCAGCACCTGCTCGCCGAACCCGGCCTCGATGAGCTGCTCCCGGCCGTCGATCGTCAATCCGACAAGCACGCTGTCGGTGCCCGCGGGCAGGCGCCGCTGATCGCAGCCGCCGCCGTCGAAGGTGCGCAGGTGCTGCCCGGCCGGCAGGTGCCACACCCGCTGCCGGCTCACCGCGTCGAGGGCGGTGACGGCGACGTCGCAGCCCCCGTCGCGCGGGGTCGCGGTGCTGCGCACGATCCGGCCGCCCGCCACGGTGACCCGGTCCCGGCGGCCCGGTTCCAGCGCGGGGTCCAGGCGCGCCTCCGACCGGCGCGGGTCGACGACGTACACCTTGCCGTCTATCGGGAAGGCCAGCAGCTCGGGACGGGTGCCGGGCTCGTGGCGGTCCGCGATCCGGTCCGACTCGATCGGCCTGGTGCCCAGCAGCTCCGGATTGTCGGCGAAGAGCACGAACCCCATCCCGGGCAGGCCGGTGGACCAGGTCTTGTTGCCGGTCGCGGGAGCGCGGCCCGAGACCTCGCAATCCCTGGGCGTACGGCAGGCCACGTCCACGATCTCGTCGCGGTACGTCCAGACGGCGGAGGCCTCCCCGTCCCGCCAGACCACCGCCCCGCTCCGCGGGTCGAGCACCTGATATCCCTTGACCAGCAGCTTTCCAGCGACGATGACCGGCTTGTCGGCGGGACCGGCGACCGCCGACCAGTCCGCCTCGGTCGAGAAGTTGCGCCGGCCGGTGAAGCGGTTGAGCGCCTCGACCGAGTCCCGGTGCTCGACGACGACGTAGTCGTCGGTCAGCGTGACCGTCTGCGGGGTGCCGCCGAGCCGCTCCTGCCAGCGCGGCATCGGATCGGCGACCGGGCCGCTCGTGTTGATCCAGGTCCAGAGGTCCGGGAACGGGTTCCAGACGCCGGTGCTCACGAGCACGGTCAGCGCCACGGCCACTGCCACGAGCCAGCCTGCGCCAGCCCTACCCTGAGCCATCCGGCCAGAGTAGCCACGAAAACCTCAAACGTGAGTGACTGTCCGATTCACCCGTGTCGGGCGGCTTTCCCCACCAGCGGCAGCGTCCGATATGGCAGCTGCTCGGCCAGCGCGATCAACGTGGACGCGCGCAGGATCCCGTCGTACGACACGATCTCGTCGATGACCCGCTGCAGGTCGGCATTGGACCGGGCCACGATCCGGCAGAGCAGGTCGCCGCCGCCGGTGATGGTGTACGCCTCCAGCACCTCGGGGATCGTCGACAGGTGCGCGGCGACCGGGTCGTGGCCGCCGCTCTGCCGGATCTCCAGCGTGATGAACGCGGTCACGCCGAAGCCGAGCGCCGCCGGGTCCAGCTCCGGGCCGAAGCCCTTGATGACGCCGCGCGCGACGAGCCGGTCCAGCCGCGCCTGCACGGTGCCCCGCGCCACCTTGAGGCGGCGCGAGGCCTCCAGCACGCCGATCCGCGGCTCGGCCGCCAGCAGCTCGACGAGGCGTACGTCCAGCTCGTCCACGGTGGCAGTCACCGGCCCATCATGTCACCGGGGACGCTGTGCGACCTGTCCGCCTTGCTCGGTCCACACCGCCGTGGCGGTGGTGACTTCAACCCGGGCCGGGCGCGCGAAATCCCCGGGCGCGATCGGCCACCAGGCCCCGAACCAGCCCCCGGACAGCTCCAGCGGCACCGCCGTCCCGTCGGCCAGCACCGCGACGCCGCCCACCGCGCCGTCGGGCGCCCGGCCGATCAGCCAGCCCCGACCGGACGAGCCGCCGGAGCTGCTCTGCATCGGCTGCCACGGCCCGGTGCCGGCCGGTGCCACCGCGACGGCCAGCACCAGGGACGAGGCCGATTGCCGGCAGGAGAGCACGTCCCTGCCCCCGGCGTAGAGCAGGACGCTCTGCTCGCCGGCCGACCAGGTGAACCGCCACGGCGGCAGGGCGGCCAGCCCCGCCTGCCGCAGGGACGTCGCGGCGAGATCCGCGCAGATCTCGGCGACCCCGCCGGTCGTACGGTCGCCGCCCCAGTGCGGCGGCGTCTCCACGATCACCCGGTCGGCGGTGTAGGCGCGCACCGTCGCCTCCGTCAACCCGCCGTCCGGTGCCCACAGCACGAACAGGCCGCCGGACAGCCGCGCCTGGTGGACCGTGCCGTCCGGGTCGACGGCGTCGACCCGGACCGTGCCGGCAGGCGCCCGCCCGACGAGGTAGCCGGCCCTGTCGTAGCCGTTGGCGATGAGGCTGTCGTGCCCCGCGAACCGGGGAAGTCCGTCGCCGGCGTCGGCGAGCGTGCCGTCGACGGCGGTCGAGAAGACGGCGAGCCCGCGCGCGGACAGGATCTCGACCTTCGCCGGGGTGCCCAGATCCCGGCGCGCGCAGTCCACCACGAGCTCGCCGTCGGTGTAGATGCGCAGGCCACGTCCCTTGTCCCGTAGGTCGAACCGCAGCGGGGGCAGCGGTGCCCCCTTGCTCTGCGGGTGCGCCGCCCAACCCGCCCGGCACTGCTCGTCGTACGAGGTGCTCCAGGAGTCGGCGCTCGGCTGCGGGGTGGTGAGCGGCGCGCTGCTCGGGATGGCGCCCTGGGGCCAGGCCAGCACGCCGATCGTGGCGGCGGCGACACCGGCGGCGGCCCACGCCGCTCTCCGGCGGCGGCCCCGCTCGGCCCGGCGGCGGACGTCCGCCACGGTCACGGTGAGCCGCTCCGGCCGGTACTCCTCGGTGAGCTGGGTGCGCAGGTCGTCGACGGTCATCACGCCACCTCCGGGATGGGCTCGTGGGCGACCCGCCGGGCCGGTCGCAGCTGGTGCCGCAGGGCCTGCACGGCGCGGTGCAGATGGGTGTTGACGGTCCCCTCGGTGACGCCGAGCAGTGCGGCCGTCTCGGCGACGCTCAGGTCGGCCAGCAGCCGCAACGCGACCACCTCGCGCTGGCGCCGGGGCAGCCCGGCCAGTTCGCGGCGCAACCCGCCGTCGGGTTCGAGCCCGGCGGCGGACTGCTCCGGGGGATCCCCGAGCACCTCCCGACGCAGCCGCCGCCAGACCGAGCGCCGTACGTTGAGCGCGACCCGGAGCACCCAGGCGAGCGGATTCGGATGTTCCCGCACGGTCTCCCAGCGCGCGTACGCGCGGGCGTACGCCTCGGCGACGGCGTCCTCGGCCCCCGCGCGGTCGCCGCCCGCGGCGAGCACCGCGCGGAACACCGTGTCCTTGCCACTGAGGTAGAACTCTGCAAAGTCGTCCATGCCTCTCCCCTGGTCACCGGGGAGACGCTCCGGAGCCGCCCGAGCATGACAAGGCTTGATAACGATTTGATAACTGCTCATTTTGTACAGCCATCCAGCCGGTTCACCGGTCGTTCTGCGCAATCTGATCAGTGATGGACGAGACAGTTGCCCAGGTCACGGAGCTGGGTAAATCTTTGCGCATGACCGCTGTAGCGCACCCGGCCGCCACCCACGCGTCGCCGGAGCAGATGACCGACCCGTTCCCCGTGAAGGGTGTCGACCACATCGCCTTCCTCGTGGGCAACGCCAAGCAGGCGGCCCACTACTACTCCACCGCGTTCGGCATGACGCTGGTCGCGTACCGCGGCCCGGAGCAGGGCTACCGTGACTACGCCGAGTACGTGCTGACCTCGGGCAGCGCCCGGTTCGTGCTGCGCGGCGCGGTGCACGCGGCCGCTCCCGGCGCGGACCACCACGCCCGCCACGGCGACGGCGTCACCGACATCGCGCTCGAGGTCCCCGACGTGGACGCCGCGTACGCGTACGCGGTGGAGCACGGCGCGACCGGCCTGCAGGAGCCGTACGACGAGACCGACGAGCACGGCACCGTGCGCATCGCCGCGATCGCCACGTACGGCGAGACCCGGCACACCCTGCTCGACCGCTCCCGCTACACCGGCCCGTTCGCGCCGGGCTTCGTGGGGCGCGAGCCGCTCGTGGACCGCTCCGCGGCCGTCGCCGCGGGCTCGCCCAAGCGCTTCTTCCAGGCCGTCGACCACGTGGTCGGCAACGTCGAGCTGGGCCGGATGGACGAGTGGGTGGAGTTCTACCACCGCGTCATGGGCTTCACGAACATGGCGGAGTTCATCGGCGACGACATCGCCACCGACTACAGCGCGCTGATGAGCAAGGTCGTCGCCAACGGCACCCGCAAGGTGAAGTTCCCGCTCAACGAGCCGGCGATCGCGAAGAAGAAGTCGCAGATCGACGAGTACCTGGAGTTCTACGGCGGCCCGGGCGCGCAGCACATCGCGCTGGCCACCAACGACATCCTGGCCACCGTCGACGCGATGCGCGCGGCGGGCGTGGAGTTCCTGGCCACCCCCGACTCGTACTACGACGACCCGGAGCTGCGTGCCCGCATCGGCAACGTGCGCGCCCCGATCGAGGAGCTGAAGAAGCGCAAGATCCTGGTCGACCGGGACGAGGACGGCTACCTGCTGCAGATCTTCACCAAGCCGGTGCAGGACCGCCCGACGGTCTTCTTCGAGCTCATCGAGCGGCACGGCTCGCTCGGCTTCGGCAAGGGCAACTTCAAGGCCCTGTTCGAGGCGATCGAGCGCGAGCAGGAGACCCGCGGCAACCTCTGACCACCACCCGGGCAGGGGCGCCGGCCGAGGCGTATGCCGAGGCTGGCGCCCCTTGTCCCCTGCTGCGCGCGCACCCTCGACGGCTGCGAGGACATGGAAGGATGTCGCGCATGACCTCCCCCTCTTCGCCCCCGCCGCCGGCCGACCCGGTGCACCTGCGCGGCCCGGTCCCGCCGCAGGGCCCGGCCGGTCCGTGGGCCGGGCAGCCCACCGGCTGGGTGCCCCCGCCTCCGCCGCCGGGTGCCTGGTCGCCCGTGGCCGTCCCGCTCGCCCCCAGCGGGCAGCCGCTGGCCGGCTTCGGCGAGCGCCTGCTCGCCTTCATCCTGGACAGCGTCATCGTCTCGGCCGTCAGCATGATCTTCACGTTCCCGCTGATGTTCCTGTGGTTGTTCGCGGTGATGGACTGGACGGCGACGCAGACGAACAGCTCCTACGGCGACCCCTACCGCGAACCCGATCCGTCGGAGATCCTCGGCATGTTCGGGATCATGTTCGCCTTCATCGGTGCCCTGTTCCTGATCAATCTGCTGCTCACCTACCTGTACCTGGTCGAGTACCAGCTGCGTAAGGGCGGCGAGACCGTCGGCAAGCGGGTGCTCAAGCTGCGCGTGATCAAGGTGCAGCCCGGCCAGGCGCTGACCCGGGGCGATCTGACCAAGCGCTGGGCCGTGGAGCGGGTGGCGGGCCTCTTCGTGCCGTTCTTCAGCTACCTCGACGGGTTCTGGCAGCTGTGGGACAAACCGCTCCAACAGTGCCTGCATGACAAGGCGGCGCAGACCGTCGTGGTGAAGGTCGGTTAAATAGCTGTCATGACGATCAGTCCTGGGTGGTACAAGGACCCCGCCGATCCCAGCACGCAGCGGTACTGGGACGGCGAGGGCTGGCTCGGCGCGCCCCTGCCCGCCGACGCGACACCGCCGGACGGGCCGCCCGCCGCGCCGCCCCCGCCCCCGCCGCCCGCCGCGCCGCCGGCGCACCCGGGGCAGCAGGGCCACCCGGCACATCCGGGACAGCAGGGCCACCCGGGGCAGCAGACGCCTCCGGTCAGCGGTGCCCGGGACGGCGCCGTGCCGCCGGTGTTCCCGCCGGCCGGCATCCCGCACGGCGGCATGCCGCCCGGTGGCCCTGGCATGCGGCCCCTGCCGCCGGGCTGGCCGCACCCGGTGCCCCAGCCCCCGGTCCGCCCGCACGGCCTGCCCCTGGCCACCCCCGGGGCCCGGCTGGTCGCCCGGATCGTCGACACGATCGCGCTGGTGCTGCTGAACGCCGTGGTCAACGGCTGGTTCATCTACCTGTTCCTGAAGGCGTACATCCCCTTCGCCGAGTCCATCGGCGACAAGTACCTGGAGACCGGCAAGCTGCCGCTCGACATGGAGCGGCCGGCGCAGATGGACGCGCTGCTGCTCGTGATCATCTTGATCGCGCTCGCGCTGTGGTTCGCCTACGAGGTGCCCGCGACCGCGCACACCGGGCAGACGCTGGGCAAGAGACTCGCCCGCATCAAGGTCGTACGGGCCGAGAACCTCGACCCGCTCGGCGTGGGCCGGGCCTGGCGGCGCTGGAGCCCGCTGGCCATGCCGCTGCTGCTGCTCTCCTGCTGCGGCCCCTGCTTCGTCATACTTCAAATGGTTGACGTCGTCTTCATCCTGTTCGACCGCCAGCAGCGCTTGGCCTGGCATGACCGTTCGGCGGGCACCTACGTGGTGCGCCTGCCCGACCCGGTCCGTACCGAGAAGAGAGGCACACCATGAGCGAACGATCTGAGCGCGGCCTGACCAGGCCCGACCTGAACGCTCTGCCGAACTACGTGCCCGGCCGCTCCGTGCCCGGCGCGATCAAGCTGGCCAGCAACGAGGTGCCGTACGGGCCGCTGCCCGGCGTGGTCGAAGCCGTCGCCGACGCCGTCGCGAACGTGCACCGCTACCCCGACATGGGCGTGGTCGCGCTGCGCGACCGGCTCGCCGAGCGTCTGGGCGTGCCCGCCGAGCGCGTGGTGACCGGCTGCGGCTCCGTCGCGCTCGCCGAGCACCTGGTGCGGGCCACCTGCCTGCCCGGCGACGAGCTGCTCTACGCCTGGCGCTCCTTCGAGGCGTACCCGATCATCGCGGCCACCACCGCGGCGACCTCGGTGCGCGTGGCGAACACCGCCGAGCACGGCCACGACCTGGCCGCGATGGCCGCCGCGATCACCGACCGCACCCGGCTGATCCTGGTCTGCAACCCGAACAACCCCACCGGCACCAGCGTGCGCAAGGCCGAGCTGGACGAGTTCCTCGCCGCGGTGCCCGACGACGTGCTCGTCGTGCTCGACGAGGCGTACAAGGAGTTCGTCACCGATCCGGCGGTGCCGGACGGCGTCGAGGTCTACGGCGACCGGCCCAACGTCGCGGTGCTGCGCACCCTGAGCAAGGCCTGGGGCCTGGCCGGCCTGCGCATCGGTTACCTGGTGGCGCACCCCGAGGTGGCCGGTGCGGTGCGCAAGGTGGTCACCCCGTTCTCCACCAGCATGGCCGCCCAGGCCGCGGCGCTGGCGGCGCTGGACGCCGAGGAGGAGATGCGCCGCCGCTGCGACCTGGTCATCGCCGAGCGCGACCGGGTGCAGATCGCGCTGGCGAAGCTGCTGCCGGGCGTGCCGCCCAGCCAGGCCAACTTCGTGTGGCTGCCGCTGGGCGAGCGGTCGGTGCCGTTCGCACAAGCCTGCGAGGCCGAGGGCGTCATCGTGCGCCCGTTCGCGGGCGACGGCGTACGCGTCACCATCGGCACCGCCGAGGAGAACGACGCGCTGCTGCACGCCGCGGAGAAGTACTTCGTCTGATCCGGACGCACGGAAGAGCGCCGCCGGGGCCGGCGGCGCTCTTCCGTTGCACCGGGCGGTTTCCGGTGACGGACGCCATGGCCGCGGCATGCTGAATCGCCCGCCCGCCACCTGGTCGAACGCCCTCGGAATGCGGCCAGGCCCCCGTAATAGGGTGCAGCTATGAGGTGGCGGACCCTGCCCCGCGGAGCTCGGCTCGCGGTGATCGGCGCAGTCTCGGTGGCGCTGCTGGGGGCCGCCGGGCTGGTGGCCTGGCGCGTGCTCGGCCCGGCCGAGGTCGTGACGCCGGCACGCAAGCCCTACCCCCAGCCGGTCATCCCTGCCCCGGGTCCGATCGGCGTGCTGGTCTCCGCCCCGCTCGTGCTCGACGACCGGATCCGGGTCTTCGCCACCAAGCGCCAGGTCTGGGCCGACGCGCCACCGAACTTCAAGTACGAGCGCAGCGCGCTGTGGTCGCTGCGGCGCTGGCCCGCGCAGCTGGTCGGCGTGGTCGCGGTCGGCGGGGGCAACCCCGTCGTGGTGAGCTCCTGGTCGGACGGCGAACTCGTCGGCACGGACGCCCGCACCGGCACGATCGCCTGGCAGGTGAGTGCCGAAACCTTCGGCGATGCCTACACCGGCCGGCGCACCGGAGCCTCGACCGTCTACCAGCCGCCGGGCCTGTTCACCACCGACAGCGCCGTCATCGTCGCCGGCCCCGGCAACGTGACGGCATACGACCCGGCCACCGGGGCCAGGCGCTGGCAGGTGGCCGCGCCCGGGGCCGCGGACTGCCGTGGCGTCGACCTCACCTCGGCTCAGCAGTACCTGGTGCACGACACCTGCGCGGGCATCGTGCGGCGCTTCGACGCCGCCACCGGCACGGCACTGCCTGACCTGGACGGGGGCGTCACCGCGGTCGAGCCGGTGTCCTGCGCCGTCGGCCACTCCCGCTGCCAGGGCGCACGCCTCACCCGACCGGCCGGCGCGGAGGGTCGCCTGCTCACCGGACCGGACGCCGAACCGTCCCCGCCGCTGGCGGCCCCGGGTGCGGTCCTCGCCGGCGGGATCGCCGCCACCGCACCGGATCCGGCCGCGGTCACCCGCCTGGACGGCCGTGACCCCCACACCGGTGAGCTGCGCTGGACCTGGCAGCCACCGGCCGCGGACACCACACCGCCGCGGCTGCTGGCGGCCTCCGGCGACCGGGTGCTCCTGCTCGCCCCGGACCACACGCTGGTCTCGATCAGCGCCGCCTCAGGCAAAGAACTGTCGCGCGCGTCGCTGCAGCTCCACTACGAGCCCGACACCGCATACGACCTCGCCCAGGTGCACACCTCAGGCCGTTACCTGGTCCTCGTCCGCACCATCCCCGGCGCCCCCGTCACCGCTCCCGACGACGACTACTACCTCAGCCCCCGCCCCGTCCTCCTCGCCGCCTCCTGACCACCCCCCACCGGGTTGATCATGAACTTAGGGCACGGTTCGGCGGCGTGTCGTGGACACGGCTACGTGGTGACCTTGTCAGCGACGTGACCTGGCGACCTCAGGCGTCACGGAGCGGTCGACGGCCAGCCATGCCTCGGTGTTCCGGCAGCGGTCCAGCCCGACGGCCACGAACTCGTCGGGGTCACGCCGCCGACGGGTCGCGCCGAGGTGCGCCAGCACCTGCGAGATGGGACTGCCGATGGCCGGGAAGGGCTCGTTCACGTCGACGAACATCGGCCCGATGGCCAGGTCGCCATCCGCCCACAACGCCGCCCGCTGCGTACCCACACCGCCGGCGTAACCCGCCTCGACATATCCCAACGGGCCGGCGGTGGACCAGTCAGCCAGCACCCGTTCGAAGCCGCCGGGAAGCTTGGCGAACCTCAGGCCGTCTCCGCGGCCGCCGTCGGTCGCGGAGTCGAACAGCTCATCCGTCATGGGGATCAGCGCGAATCCCTGCCGGAGCGGGACGACGACCGCACCAGGTTGCTGCGCCGCGACCCTGCGCAGGACTGCTTCGGCGCCGATGACGGCCTGCAGCTCGTAGCCCATCAGATCCCGGTCCTCCCCGTCGGACGCCGAAGATCCGGTCCGTCCGACACCAGCCTCCCGGGCAGCGCACCGGGTTCCGCAGATTCTGCCCCAGTCCCGAAGACGGCCACCGGCAGGGTGCGCCTCGCTGTCGGTTAAGGATGATCGCTGTTTCGCGTCGAGATCCGTGGTTCAGCCACAGGTTCTGACACGAAACAGCGATCACCTCCAGCCGGCGCTACACGGATAGCGGGCACGAAAAAGGGCCCCGTGAGGGGCCCGAAAAGGGTCTGGATACGCGTCAAGGCCCACCCCGTGAGGGGTGGGCCTTGAACAGCGATGTTTGTCCGGCGGCGTCCTACTCTCCCACAACGTCCCCGTTGC
>NZ_JAAOTI010000038.1:0-79252 GCF_011297315.1 Catellatospora chokoriensis | reverse complement strand
TGGCGTGATCGTCGGCGACGTGCCGTCGTTCCGCGCCGACCAGATGCCGTACGGCGGCGTGAAGGGCTCCGGCACCGGCCGCGAGGGCCTGCGCAGCGCCATGGACGACTACACCGACCCGCGGGTCATGGTGCTGACGGGTCTCGTCCTCTAGCCGCAGCTGAAGATTGCCTGCTGACGAGCCGCGGTGGTCGATCCCTCAGCGGATCGGCCACCGCGCCAGCGCGGCCCGCAACTGGTCTTGCCAGAACGGTTGCACAGCGATGTCGGCAGCCGCCCACCGGTCGTGGCCCAGCACGCTGTAGGAGGGACGCTCGGCAGGCCGGGGAAACGCCGCCGTATCCACCGGGCGAACACGATCAGGATCGAGTCCGGACGACTCGAACACCGCTCGGGCCAACCCGTACCAGGTCGTCTGGCCCGACGCGGTGCCGTGGTAAACGCCTCCCGGCGCCTTGCCCGCGTATGCCGCCCGGCACAGTTCGATCAGCTGGTCCGCGAGGGCGCACGTCCAGGTCGGCTGGCCGTGCTGGTCGTCGACGACGTCGAGCGTCGGCCGCTGGGCGGCGAGCCGCAGAACGGTGCCGACGAAGTTGCGCCCGTGTGCGCCATAGAGCCAGGCAGTGCGGACCACGTAGCCACGATCGCCCAGATGCTCGAACACCGCCCGCTCGCCCAGCTCCTTGCCGCGACCGTAGGCGTTGACAGGGTCGGTGGCCGCGGACTCCGCCCACGGGAGGGCCGACTTGCCGGAGTACACGTAGTCGGTGGAGATCTGTATCAGGCGGGCGCCGGTCTGCGCGCACGCCGCGGCGAGAGTGCCGACCGCCGTGCCGTTGATCGCGGTGGCGGCCTCCTCCTCCGTCTCGGCCCGGTCGACGTCGGTCCACGCCGCAGCGTTGATCACGATGTCGACCCCGGGCAGCGCGGCGGCGACCTGCTCGGGAACCCGGATGTCGAGGTCCGAGCGGGTGGCGGCGACGGCCGTGAAGCCACCGGCGCCCAGGGCCGTCACCAGGTCGGTGCCCAGCATGCCGCCGGCTCCTGTGACGAGCACCTTGATCGTCACAGGGACCGTCCCTTGAGCGGCTCCCACCAGCTCCGGTTGTCCCGGTACCAGGCGACGGTGCGCGCCAGGCCCTCGTGCAGCGAGACCTGCGGCTCGTACCCGAGCTCGTTGCGAATCTTCTCGATGCTCAGCGAGTAGCGACGGTCGTGACCCTTGCGGTCCTCGACCGGCCGGACCGCATCCCACGTGCGACCCGTGGCAGCCAGCAGCAGTTCGGTCAGCTCACGGTTGGTCAGCTCGGTGCCGCCACCGATGTGGTAGACCTCGCCGGCACGGCCCTTGGTCAGCGCCAGTTGAATGCCGTTGCAGTGGTCGGAGACGTGCAGCCAGTCGCGGATGTTGAGGCCGTCGCCGTAGAGCGGCACCGACCCGCCGTCGAGCAGGTTGGTGACGAACAGCGGGATGACCTTCTCCGGGAACTGGTAGTGCCCGTAGTTGTTGGAACACCGGGTCACCACCACGTCGAGCTCGTAGGTCTTGTGGTAGGCCAGCGCCAGCAGGTCGGAACCCGCCTTCGCCGCGGAGTAGGCCGAGCGGGGGGCCAGCGGCCACTCCTCCGTCCAGGAACCCTGCTCGATCGAGCCGTACACCTCGTCTGTGGAGACGTGCAGGAACCGGCCGACGCCGTGCCGCCTCGCGGCGTCCAGGAGCACCTGGGTGCCGACGACGTTCGTCTGGACGAACTGCGCGGGTCCGTGCACCGCGCGGTCGACGTGCGTCTCGGCCGCGAAATGGACGACCGCGTCATGGCCCGGCATGAGCTGCTCGACGACATCCGCGTCACAGATGTCACCCTGCACGAAGGTGTATCGGGGGTCGTCGGCGACGGAAGCCAGGTTCTCCAAATTGCCCGAATAGGTCAACTTGTCGAGCACGGTGACGTCGGCTTCGGAAGGCCCGTAGCTGCCCTGGAGCAGATTGCGGACATATTCAGAGCCAATGAAGCCGGCACCGCCGGTGACAAGGAGTTTCACAAGTCCGAGAGTCTAACCGACGAAAGGGGCTGTAGTCTTGCCCATCATGCGTGGCATCCTTCTCGCGGGCGGTACAGGTTCCCGACTGTGGCCCATTACCAAAGCTGTTTCCAAACAACTTATGCCGGTTTATGACAAACCGATGATCTACTACCCGCTCACCACCCTCCTCATGGCGGGCGTCCGGGAAGTACTCGTCATCACCACGCCGGACGATTCCGACCAGTTCTCCCGGCTGCTGGGTGACGGCTCGCAGTGGGGAATCAGCATCAGCTACGCGACGCAGCCCCAGCCAGAGGGCATCGCGCAGGCGTTCCTCATCGGCGCTGAATTCCTCGGCGACCACCCCGTCGCGCTGATCCTCGGCGACAACATCTTCCACGGCGTCGGCCTGGGCCGTCAGTTGGCTGCGCACCAGAATCTCTCCGGCGGGCGGATCTTCGCATACCAGGTGGCGAACCCCCGCGACTACGGCGTGGTCGAGTTCGCCGCCGACGGCCGAGTGCTCTCGATCGAGGAGAAGCCGCAGACGCCCAAGTCGTCCTACGCGGTGCCCGGGCTCTACTTCTACGACAATCGCGTGATCGACATCGCCCGCAACCTCAAGCCGAGCGACCGCGGCGAGCTGGAGATCACCGCGGTCAACGAGGCATACCTCAGGGAGGGCGAACTGTCGGTTACTGTCCTCGACCGCGGCACGGCGTGGCTGGACACCGGCACGTTCGGTTCGCTGGTGCAGGCCGCCGAGTTCGTGCGGGTCATCGAGGAGCGCCAAGCCCTCAAGATCGGTTGTGTCGAGGAGGCCGCCTGGCGGGCCGGGTTCCTCGCCGACGAACAGCTTCGCGAGCTGGCGACTCCGCTGCTCAAGAGCGGGTACGGCCAGTACCTGCTGGACATCCTGGCGCACGCCGGACAGGGGCCCGGCATCCAATGAAGATCAACCCATTGTCGATCGAGGGTGCCTGGGAGGTCGTCCCCGTCCAGCACGGCGACCCGCGCGGCGTCTTCATGGAGTGGTATCGCTTCGACCGGCTGACCGAGGCGGTCGGCCATCCGCTGCGCCTGGCTCAGGCCAACCTGTCGACGTCGACCCGCGGTGTCGTCCGCGGCATTCACTTCGCCCAGATCCCTCCAGGCCAGGCGAAGTATGTGACGTGCGTGCGCGGCGCCGTTCTCGACGTCATAGTCGATCTGCGGGTGGGGTCCCCGACGTTCGGGCAGCACGAGTTCGTCCGCCTCGACGACATCGACCGCAAGGCGGTGTACCTGGCCGAGGGCCTGGGGCACGGCTTCTGCGCCGTCGAGGACGACGTGACGATCAGCTATCTGTGCTCGGAGGTCTACAATCCGGCGCGCGAGTTCGCCGTACACCCGCTGGATCCGGACCTCGGCATCAACTGGCCGGGGGACGCTCCGTTGCTGTCGGCGCGTGACGCGGCCGCCCCAACCCTGGCGGAGGCCCGGGAACAGGGCCTGCTGCCGACGTATCAGGACTATCAGGACTTCGTGGCCGGCCTGCGCGTCGTGTGAACGGAGAGCGTCGCGGCGTCCAACTTTTATGGTGCAAGCAGTGGCGCGGCCCCGGACCGGGGTCTGCGGCGCGCGGTCTACTAGGCTGGCCCCGGTGGAATCTGTTAGAAGGAGTCGAAGTGTCTGACCTGTCCCAGATCGTCAAGGCGTACGACGTTCGCGGCACCGTGCCGGACCAGCTGAACGAGCCGGTCGCCGGCGCGCTGGGCCGGGCGTTCGCGCAGACGCTGCGGGCGCTGGGGGAGGACCAGGGCACCGTCGTGGTCGCGCACGACATGCGCGACTCCGGACCGTCGCTGGTCAAGGCCTTCACCGACGGCGTACGTGCCGAGGGCATCAACGTGATCAACGCGGGCCTCGGCTCGACCGACCTGCTGTACTACGCCTCCGGCATCCTCGGCCTGCCCGGTGCGATGTTCACCGCCAGCCACAACCCGGCCCAGTACAACGGCATCAAGCTCTGCTTCGCCGGGGCCAAGCCGGTGGGCCAGGCCAGCGGGCTGGCCGCGATCCGCGAGCGGGCGCAGGAGCTGCTGGACACCCGCGCCGAGATGCCGGCCCCGGCGGGCGACATCGAGACCCGCGAGATGCTGGCCGACTACGCGGCGCACCTGCGCACGCTGGTGGACCTGAGCGGGATCCGGCCGCTGAAGGTGGTCGTCGACGCCGGCAACGGCATGGGCGGGTACACCGTGCCGGCCGTGCTCGGCGACGCGGTGCTGCCGGCGCTGCCGCTGGAGATCGTGCCGCTCTACTTCGAGCTGGACGGCTCGTTCCCCAACCACGAGGCCAACCCGCTGGAGCCGGCGAACCTGGTGGACCTGCAGGCGGCGGTGCGTGCGCACGGGGCCGACCTGGGCCTGGCCTTCGACGGCGACGCCGACCGCTGCTTCGTGGTCGACGCCGACGGCGCGCCGGTGTCCCCGTCGGCGGTGACCGCGCTGGTCGCGACCCGCGAGCTGGCCAAGCACCCCGGGGCGACGATCATCCACAACCTGATCACCTCGGCCGCGGTGCCGGAGATCGTGCGCGAGCACGGCGGCACCCCGGTGCGCACCCGGGTGGGTCACTCCTTCATCAAGGCGGAGATGGCGACCACGGGCGCGGTCTTCGGCGGCGAGCACTCGGCGCACTACTACTTCCGCGACTTCTGGGGCGCCGACACCGGCATGCTGGCCGCGATGCACGTGCTGGCGGCGCTGGGCGAGCAGGACGGCCCGCTGTCGGTGCTGGGCGCGCAGTTCGAGCGGTACACGGCCTCCGGCGAGATCAACTCGGTGGTGGCGGACCAGACCGCGAAGCTGGCGCAGGTGCGGGCGCACTTCTCCGGCGAGCAGCAGGACGAGCTGGACGGCCTGACCGTGGCCTTCGACGACGGCAGCTGGGTGAACCTGCGCGCTTCCAACACCGAGCCGCTGCTGCGGCTCAACGTCGAGGCCCCGACGCCGGAGCGGATGTCGGAGCTGCGCGACGAGGTGCTGAAGCTGGTCCGTGGGTAGGCTGCTGGCGGAACGTGGTGAGTCGCCCGGCGCGTGCCGCGAGAGCGGCGGCGCGTCGGGGACGAGCCGTGTTCGAGCTCAGCCAGCGATCTGAAGGAGCCGGACGTGTCGCTTGCCCCGCAACTGCTCGAAGTCCTCGCCTGCCCGGCCGAGGACCATGCGCCGCTGACCCACGACCCCGAGGCGCAGACGCTGACCTGCACCTCCTGCAGCCGGGTCTACCCGGTGCGGGACGGGCTGCCGGTGCTGCTGCTCGACGAGGTGCTCACCGCCCCGGCGGGTGAGTGATGGGCAGCCCGATCGACGGCGCCGCGGGTGTGCGCGGCAACCGCTTCTTCGACGAGGCGCTGCTGGACAACGCACCGGCGCTGGCCGCGCGCGATCCCGGAGGCATGCTCCGGGCCATCGCGTCGGCCGGCGCGCAGGTGCGGGAGGCCACCACGCTGACGGCCGAGACCGACCTGAGCCACCTCGCCGACGAGGGCCGGCCCCGGGCGGTCGTCGTGGTCGGCGCGGGCACGGCCGCGCGCACCGGTGACATCCTGGCGACCATCGCGGGGCCGCGCTGCCTCGTGCCGGTGCTGACCCACCGCAGCGTGGAGGTGCCGGGCTGGATCGGCGCGGCCGACGTGGTGTTCGCCGTGTCGGCTTCGGGCCGCTCGCCGGAGGCGCTGGCCGTGGCCGAGGCGGCGGGCCGCCGCGGTGCCCGGCTGGTGGGCATCGGCGCGCCGGGTTCGCCGCTGCAGTCGGTGGCCGAGCGCTACCGCGCGCCCTTCATCCCGGTGCCGCGCCGCGGTGCGGCGCGGGCGAATCTGTGGGGACTGACGGTGCCGGTGCTGCTGGCCGCCCGCGCGCTGGGCCTGGTCAAGGTCAACGAGGCCGACCTGGCCGAGACGGCGGTGCGCCTGGACCAGGATGCCGACCGCTGCCGGCCCACCGCCGAGACGTTCGTCAACCGCGCCAAGTCGCTGGCCCTGAACCTGGCCGGCTCGGTCCCCGTCATCTGGGGCGACTCGCCGCTGGCCGCGGTGGCCGCGGTGCGCTACGGCGACATGCTCTCCGCGAACGCCCGCTACCCGGTCGTCACCGACGCGCTCGGCGAGGCCGGTCGCGGCCGGGTGGGCCTGCTCGACGGTGTGTTCGGCGCGCTCGCCGCGCTGGAGCGGGACATCTTCGCTGATCCCGAGCTTGACGACGTGACGGCCGACCCCCCTCGTCTGAAGGTGGTGCTGCTGTGCGACGGTGGGCTCGCCGACGAGAACAGTGCGGCGCAGACGACGGACCGGCGAGCCGAGGTGGTGCAGGACATCGCGGCGAGGCGCGGGATCGAGGTGGACGTGCTCACCGCCGAAGGCGGATCGGCGCTGGAGCGGTTCGCCTCACTGGTCGCGGCGACTGACTTCGCCTCGGTCTACCTCGGCCTCGGGCATGGCCTGGATCCGATGGCGGTGCCGGCCGTCACGGAGCTGAAGGAGCAGTTGCGCAAGTGAGCGAGCGAAGCGGGCTCAACAACTACATGTGTGCGGTGGCGGCGTGAGCGCGGGAGGTGGCACCAGGGCGATCGTCGCGGCGCTGCTGGCCAACCTGGGCATCGCGGTGACGAAGTTCATCGCGTGGGCCCTGTCCGGCTCGTCGTCGATGCTGGCCGAGGCGATCCACTCGGTCGCCGACTCGGGCAACCAGATCCTGCTGCTGTTCGGCGGCCGCCGGGCCCAGCGGGAGGCGACGCCGCTGCACCCGTTCGGCTTCGGCCGGGAGCGGTACATCTACGCGTTCATCGTGTCGATCGTCCTGTTCAGCGTGGGTGGCCTGTTCGCCCTGTACGAGGCGTGGCACAAGTTCCAGCACCCGACGCCGATCACCGCGTGGAAGTGGCTGCCGGTGACGGTGCTGCTGGTCGCGATCGTCCTGGAGTCCTTCTCGTTCCGCACCGCGATCGTCGAGTCGAACGCGGTGCGCGGCAAGGCGAGCTGGAAGGAGTTCATCCGGCGGGCCAAGGCCCCGGAGCTTCCGGTGATCCTGCTGGAGGACCTGGGCGCGCTGGTGGGCCTGGTCTTCGCGCTGATCGGCGTGAGCATGACGCTGATCACGGGCAGCGGCTACTGGGACGCCGCGGGCACCATGATGATCGGCTTGTTGCTGGTGGTCATCGCGGTGGTGCTGGCGCTGGAGACGAAGAGCCTGCTGCTCGGCGAGTCGGCAACCGACGAGCACGTCAAGGCGATCGCCGCCGCCATCGCGAACGGGCCCGAGGTGGAGCGTGTGATCCACATGCGCACCATGCACCTCGGCCCGGAGGAGCTGCTGGTAGCCGCTAAGATCGCAGTCCGGCACGACGAGACCGCGGACGAGGTGGCCAAGGGCATCGACGCCGCCGAGGCACGGATCCGCGAGGCCGTGCCCATCGCCAAGGTCATCTACCTCGAGCCGGACATCTATTACCAGAAGGGCTGAGCGCGTGCGCCGACTCCACAACCGTATCCGGCCCTATGCGTGGGGCTCGCGCGAGGTGATCGCGCGGGTGCAGGGCCGGCAGGTGCCCAGCGAAGGCCCCGAGGCCGAGCTGTGGATCGGCGCCCATCCCGACTGCTCCTCCCTGGTGGACGACGTGCCACTGGTCGACGTGATCGCGTCGGCGCCGGGCGACCTGCTCGGCGCCGACGCGCTCGACCGTTTCGGCGTGCGTCTGCCGTACCTGCTCAAGCTGCTCGCGGCCGAGCGCGCGCTGTCGCTGCAGGCCCATCCCGACGCGCGGCAGGCGGCCGACGGCTACGCGGCCGAGGACGCCGCAGGCGTGCCGCGCGGCGCCGCCCACCGCAGCTACGTCGACGCCAACCACAAGCCCGAACTGCTGGTGGCGTACACCGAGTTCGAGGCGCTCTGCGGGTTCCGGCCGGCGGCCGAGTCGGCGGAGCTGCTCGACGCGCTCGGCGTCATGGCGCTCAAGCCGGTGGTCGGCGCGCTGGCGGCGGGTGACCTGCGGGAGGCCGTTCGCGCGCTGCTCAGCTGGCCCGCGGCCACTCGTGCGGACCTGGTCGACCAGGCGGTGGCGGCGTCCGGGAACCTGCCGGACGGCCCGGCCGGCGGCGGGCCGCGCGGCCTGGTGCGGCTGCTGGCGCACGACTACCCCGGCGACGTCGGCGTGCTGGTCGCGCTGCTGCTCAACCACGTGGTGCTGGCCCCGGGCCAGGGCATCTGGATGCCCGCGGGCAACCTGCACGGCTACCTGCGCGGGGCCGGGGTCGAGGTCATGGCGGCCAGCGACAACGTGCTGCGCGGCGGGCTGACCCCCAAGCACGTGAACGTCCCGGAGCTGCTGCGGGTGCTGCGTTTCGAACCGCTGCCGGACCCGGTGCGCGACCCGGAGCCGGTGGCGCCGGGCGTGGACACCTGGTCCGTGCCGGTGGACGACTTCCGGCTGCACCGCATCCGGCTGGCCGGTGGCGAGGCGGCGCTGGACCCGGCGGGCCCGCGCACCACGCTGTGCCTGGCGGGGTCGGTGAGTGTCGGCGACAACTCGGGTGCGGCCCTGCTCGGCAGCGGCGAGGCCGCGTTCGGCGCCGCGGACGGCGGAAAGATGATCTTCTCGGGCACCGGAGAGGTGTATCTCGCATCGCTCTGATGCGGGCCGTCCTCTCCACAACGGACGCGGGCCTGACCGGTTGAAAATGAACCCCATTTCTCAACCGGTCAGGCCTTTTCGTGTATCCAGAAGGTCAGCGCGACACGGCGATGCGGACGACCTGAGGGTTCTGCTTGACACTGGAAGAGCGGAGTGTAGCCTTTTACTCACGCAGCGTTATCGGGATCATTCAGTCCGAGCCACGCGCGGGGGAACCAAACCGGGGGGAGTGTGGCCCGGTTCCTGAGGCGGAGGGTCCGTCCGGGAACCGGGCCACACGTATGGCCCCTGCCGACCCGCCGCCGGGAGGCGTTCGCGTCCCCGGGAGCGCGGAGAAGTAGGCTGTATCACGCACTGGTCAGCCGACCGATTGGGAGTTCATCTATGGCCCGCACCCTTGCCCCCGGCGACTTCAAGGTCGCCGATCTTTCCCTCGCGGCGTTCGGCCGCAAGGAGATCCAGCTCGCCGAGCACGAGATGCCCGGCCTGATGGCGGTACGCCGTGAGTTCGCCGCCGCCCAGCCGCTGGCGGGGGCGCGCATCGCCGGCTCGCTGCACATGACCGTGCAGACCGCGGTGCTGATCGAGACGCTGGTCGACCTGGGCGCCGACGTGCGCTGGGCCAGCTGCAACATCTTCTCCACGCAGGACCACGCCGCCGCCGCGATCGCGGTCGGCCGCGAGGGCACCGTCGACGCTCCCGCGGGCGTGCCGGTCTTCGCCTGGAAGGGCGAGACGCTCGAGGAGTACTGGTGGTGCACCGAGCAGATCCTGCAGTGGCCGGCCGGCGAGGGCCCGAACATGATCCTCGACGACGGCGGTGACGCCACCCTGCTCGTGCACAAGGGCGCGGAGTTCGAGGCGGCCGGCGCGGTGCCGTCGCCCGAGACCGCCGACTCCGAGGAGTACGCGATCATCCTCGGCGTGCTGCAGCGCTCGCTGGTCGAGGACGCCAAGCGCTGGACCACGATCGCGGCCGGCATCAAGGGCGTGACCGAGGAGACCACCACCGGCGTGCACCGCCTCTACGAGATGCAGCAGACCGGCTCACTGCTCTTCCCGGCGATCAACGTCAACGACTCGGTCACCAAGAGCAAGTTCGACAACAAGTACGGCTGCCGCCACTCGCTGATCGACGGCATCAACCGTGCCACCGACGTGCTGATCGGCGGCAAGGTCGCGGTCGTGGCCGGCTACGGCGACGTGGGCAAGGGCTGCGCGGAGTCGCTGCGCGGCCAGGGCGCCCGCGTCATCGTCACCGAGATCGACCCGATCTGCGCGCTGCAGGCGGCGATGGACGGCTACCAGGTCGCCACCCTGGAGGACGTGGTCGCCACAGCGGACATCTTCATCACCGCCACCGGCTGCAAGGACGTCATCACCGGCGAGCAGATGAGCCGGATGAAGCACCAGGCCATCGTCGGCAACATCGGCCACTTCGACAACGAGATCGACATGGCGGGGCTGGCGAAGACCCCGGGTGTCGAGCGGATCAACATCAAGCCGCAGGTGGACGAGTGGCGCTTCGCCGACGGCCACTCGATCATCGTGCTGTCCGAGGGCCGGCTGCTGAACCTGGGCAACGCCACCGGGCACCCGTCGTTCGTGATGAGCAACAGCTTCACCAACCAGGTCCTGGCGCAGATCGAGCTGTTCACCAAGCTCGACCAGTACCCGATCGGCGTCTACACGCTGTCCAAGGAGCTGGACGAGAAGGTGGCCCGGCTGCACCTGGACGCGCTCGGCGTCCGGCTGACCGAGCTGACCAAGTCGCAGGCCGACTACATGGGCATCCCGGTCGAGGGGCCGTACAAGTCGGAGCACTACCGGTACTGAACCGGGATCGGCGGAAACGGAGGAAGGGCGCCCGAGCGGGCGCCCTTCCTCCTGTTCTGGACCCGATCCAATGAAGTGACGGGGATCGACTTCTCAGGTAAGGGCCACCTACGCTAAGGTACGCCTCGCCTTACTAAGGCAAGGCTGGTCTATTAGCTGAGGTGGTGCCATGGACGCCAACGTCTTCCTTCCCACGTTCCTGATCGGGTTGCGGGAGGGCCTGGAGGCGACGCTGGTCGTCACCATCCTGGTGGCGTTCCTGGTCAAGACCGATCGCCGGGACCGGCTGCGTTTCGTCTGGCTCGGCGTCGCCGTGGCCGCGGCGCTGTCCGTGGGCTTCGCGGCGGTGCTGCAGTACACCAGCGCGCACCTGGAATTCGAGCGGCAGGAGCTGTTCGAGGCGATCACCTCGATCCTGGCCGTGGTCTTCGTCACCTGGATGATTTTCTGGATGCGCCGGGCCGCCCGCTCCATCTCCGGTGAGCTGCGGGCCAGACTCGACGCCGCCATCGCGCTCGGCCCGCTGGCCGTCGTCGTCACCGCCTTCCTCGCCGTCGCGCGGGAGGGGCTGGAGACCTCGCTGATCTTCTTCGCGACGGTGCAGGGCGCCACCTCGACCTGGTCGGTGGTCGCGATCCTGGCCGGCATCGCCACCTCGGTCGCGCTGGGCTTCCTGATGTACCGCAGTGCGCTGCGGATCAACCTGACCCGCTTCTTCACCTGGACCGGTGTGCTGCTGGTGCTGGTGGCCGCGGGCATCCTCAAGTACGGCGTGCACGACCTGCTGGAGGCGGGTGTGCTGCCCGGGCTGAACACTCTCGCGTTCGACATCTCCGCGACCCTGCCGCCCACGACCTGGTACGCCGAACTGCTGCGCGGCACGTTCAACTTCACGCCCGCGCCGACCGTGCTGGAGACCGTCGCGTGGGTCGCGTACGCGGTGCCGGTGCTCGTGCTCTTCCTGCTGCCGCACCGGCCGGCGACGCCGTCGGCCGCCCCTGCTCCCACCCCCGCGCCGGTCGCCACCGGCAGCGACCGCTGACACCACACCTCGAAAACCAGGAGTCACCCATGCGCAAGCTCTCCGTGCTCACGGCCACCGCCGTGCTCGGCCTGGGCATGTCCGCCTGCACCACCGACCCGGAGCCGGCGGCCTCCGGCGACACCACCGGCCCGATCGCGGTCAAGGCGACCGACGCGACGTGCGAGGTCGGCCGGGCCGAGACGGCGGCCGGCACGGTCACGTTCACGATCGCCAACGGCGGCGCGAAGGTCACCGAGTTCTACGTCTACGCCGCGGGCGACCGGGTGATGGGCGAGGTCGAGAACATCGCGCCGGGGCTGACCCGGGAGTTGAAGGTCGAGCTCGCCGCCGGCACGTACGAGACCGCCTGCAAGCCGGGCATGATCGGCAAGGGCATCCGGGGCGCGTTCAAGGTCACCGGTTCGGCCGCGCCGCTGACCGCCGACGCGAAGCTGGCCGAGGCCACCGCGAACTACCAGCGCTACATCCAGAGCCAGACCGCCGCGCTGCTGCCCAAGACCGAGGAGTTCGTCGCCGCGATCAAGGCCGGTGACGCCGAGAAGGCCAAGGCGCTGTTCCCGGTCGCGCGCACCTACTGGGAGCGGATCGAGCCCGTCGCGGAGATCTTCGGCGACCTGGATCCGAAGATCGACGGCCGGGCCGAGGTGATCGAGGAGGGCATGGCCTTCACCGGTTTCCACCGCCTGGAGCAGGACCTGTGGGAGAAGAAGGACATCAGCAAGTCCGGGCCGATCGCCGACCAGCTGCTGGTCGACGTGAAGGAGATCGTGGCCAAGGCCAACGCGGAGAAGCTGTCGCCGCTGCAGCTGGCCAACGGGGCCAAGGAGCTGCTGGACGAGGTCGCCTCCGGGAAGATCACCGGCGAGGAGGACCGCTACTCGCACACCGACCTGTGGGACTTCGCCGCCAACGTCGAGGGCTCCAAGGCGTCCGTGCAGGCGCTGCGCCCGACCCTGGAGGAGCGCGCGCCGGAGCTGGTCACCGCCCTGGACACCGCGTTCGCGAACGTGGAGACCGCGCTGGGCAAGCACCGCGCCGGTGACGGCTGGAAGCTGCACAACCAGCTCACCCAGCCCGAGCTCAAGGAGCTCAGCGACGTGATCAACGCGCTCGCCGAGCCGATCAGCAAGGTCGCCGCGGTCGTCGCCAAGTAGTCGCCGGCCGGTCCGGCAGACCCCCGATGGGCGGGTCTGCCGGACCGGTGCCGGACCCGAGGAGAGGTGGAGCAGATGGTTTCGCGACGGGTCGCCCTGACCGCGGCCGGTGTCGGCATCGCGGGCGTGGCGGGCGCCGCCGCCGTCGGCGCGGCGATGATGGACGACCAGCGGTCGCCGGCGTCGGCCTCGCCCGGCGACGCGGTGGCGTTCTTCGGCGAGCACCAGGCGGGCATCGTCACGCCCGCGCAGGACCGGCTGCACTTCGCGGCCTTCGACGTGATCACCAAGGACCGCGCGAAGCTGGTCGAGATGCTGCGCGAGTGGACCGCCGCGGCCGCCCGGATGACCCAGGGCCGCGACGCGGGCCTGCTCGGCGCGGTGGGCGGCCAGGCCGAAGCGCCGCCGGACGACACCGGCGAAGCCCTCGGGCTGCCCGCCTCCGGGCTCACCCTCACCATCGGCTTCGGCCGCACCCTGTTCCGCGACGCGGCAGGCGCCGACCGGTTCGGCATCGCCGACCGCCTGCCGGCCGCGCTGGAGGCGCTGCCGCACTTCCCGGGCGACGCGCTGCGGCCCGAGATCAGCGACGGTGACCTGTGCGTGCAGGCCTGCGCCAACGACCCCCAGGTCGCCGTGCACGCGATCCGCAACCTGGCCCGCATCGGGTTCGGTGTGGTCTCCATCCGCTACTCCCAGCTCGGCTTCGGGCGCACCTCCAGCACCTCACGCGAGCAGGCCACCGCCCGCAACCTGATGGGGTTCAAGGACGGCACCCGCAACCTCAAGCTGGAAGACACCGACCTGCTGCGCGAGCAGCTGTGGGCCCGCGCCGAGGACGGCGCGGCCTGGATGGCCGGCGGCAGCTACCTGGTCACCCGGCGCATCCGGATGACCGTCGAGACCTGGGACCGCACCCCGCTGGCCGAGCAGGAGGCGATCTTCGGCCGGGACAAGGGCGAGGGCGCGCCACTCGGGCAGGCCAAGGAGTTCGACGAGCCCGACTTCGCCGCCAAGGGCGCCGACGGCGAGCCCGTCATCGCCAAGGAGGCCCACATCCGGCTGGCCCACCCCGACTTCAACAACGGGGCGCACCTGCTGCGCCGGGGATACAACTTCGTCGACGGCTCCGACGGCCTCGGCCGCCTCGACGCGGGGCTGTTCTTCATCGCCTACCAGCGCGACCCCCGCAAGCAGTTCGTGCCGGTGCAGCGCAGCCTGGCCCGGTCCGACATCCTCAACGAGTACATCCGGCACGTCTCCAGCGGCCTGTGGGCCTGCCCGCCCGGCGTCACCGGCGACGGCGACCACTGGGGCCGGGCGCTGTTCGCCTGACCCGAGCGCAGCAGAGACCGAGGCTCCGCCCCGCCGTGCGAACGGCCGGTCGGAGCCTCGGTTCGGTGGGGCCGGTGCGCAGCCTCCGGCAGCGCGAGATGTTCGCCGGTGCGGCGGGATCAGGCCGGGGCGGCCGGTCGCAGCGACCGCAGGTCTGCGGCCGGGCCGCCCGGCTGGCCGGGGAGGAACGGCGTCGGCTCGCCCGGCGCGGCGCCGGCGGGCGCCGGGGCGGGCACGGGCGCGAAGAGCTCCGGCCACAGCATGGCGTGGCTGGCGCGGTCCCGGGCCAGGCGCTGGGACGCGCGGCGGTGTCGCTCGCCGATGACACCGGCCAGGTATGCCCAGCCGGGGGTGTCGGGCGGGGGAGCCGGGGTGACACAGGCGGCGATCTCGGTGGCCAGGGCATGGCCGAGCCGGGTGCGGTAGGGCTCGCTGAGCCCGCGGCTGCGGGCCAGGAAGTGGCGTGCCGCCAGCGCCAGCTCGTCGTCGAGGCCGGTCAGGTCGAGGGTCGACGCCCAGCGCGCCAGCGGCGGCGGGGTCGTCGGGACCCAGCCCCAGCCCTGCGGAGTGCGGTCGTGGATGACGATGGTGCCCGCGACGACGTCGGCCAGGCGCTTGCCGCGTGGCGAGCCGGTCAGCACGACCAGGCTCACCGCCCAGTTGACGATCAGCAGCAGGCCCGGCCACTCCAGGGTCGCCCCGACCAGCGCACGGGTCAGCGACTGGCGCAGCGTGATCGGGCCGCCGTCGTCGCGTACCACACGCAGGCCCATCGCGAGCTTGCCCAGCGACCGGCCCCGGGTCAGCACCAGCAGCAGCGTCGGGTAGCCCACGGTCGTCAGGACCAGGGCGATGATGTACGACGCCTGGGAGCTGGCCGCGTCGCCGAGCCCGGTGATGCCGAAGAACGCCACCAGGACCAGCACCAGCAGGAAGAACACCATGACCTGCGCGACGATGTCGATCAGCAGGGCGGGCACCCGCGAGCCTGCCCGGGCCAGCCGGACCTCCAGGTGCACTGCCTCGCCGCTGACCAGCCCGGCCGTGCTCTCCGCCGTATCCCGCCCCTGCCGCATCGGCACAGTGAATCACAGGACCGCGCCCCGCGACCGTCCCCGCTAGGCTGCCGGTCGGCGCACAACGGGTGAGAGGACGAACGGGTGGACCTGGACGCGTACGTGGCCGAGCATCGCGGCGAGTGGCGGCGCCTGGAGGTGCTGAGCCGGCGACGCAAGCCCACCGCGGCCGAGGCCGACGAGATGGTGCTGCTCTACCAGCGGGTCGCCACCCACCTGTCCGTGGTGCGCAGCCGCACCCCCGATCCGGCGCTGGTGGCCGAGCTGTCCCGGCTGGTGCTGTCGGCCCGTGCGGCGATCACCGGGGCGCAGCCGGTGGACTGGCAGCGGGTGCCGCGTTTCCTCGCCCACGACCTGCCGCTCGCCATCTACCAGGCACGCCGCTGGTGGATCAGCGCCGCGGTCTGCTTCCTGCTGGTGGCCTCGGCGGTCGCGGCCTGGGTCATTCAGGACCCCACCCTGCCGCGCGCCTTCGGGATGAGCGAAGCCGACATCGACAGCCTGGTCCACCACGATTTCGAGGACTACTACAGCGAGCACTTCGCGCCCAACTTCGGCCTGCTGGTGTGGACCAACAACGCCTGGATCGCGGCGCAGAGCCTGGCCGCGGGGGTGCTGCTGCTGCCCGTGGCGTTGATCCTGTGGGAGAACGCGCTGAGCATCGGGCTGACCGGCGGCCTGATGATCGGGCACGGCCGGGCCGACGTCTTCTTCGGCCTGATCGCCCCGCACGGCCTGCTGGAACTGACCGCCATCTTCGTGGCCGCCGGCATCGGGCTGCGGGTCGGCTGGTCGTGGGTGGTGCCGGAGCCGCTGCTGACCCGCGGGCAGTCGCTGGCCGCGGCCGCGCGGCAGGGCATCGTCGGCGCGGTCGGGCTGGTCGGCGTGCTCGCCGTGGCCGGGCTGCTGGAGGCGTTCGTGACGCCGTCGTTCCTGCCCCTGCTCGTGCGGGACGCGATCGGCGTGCTGGTGTGGACCGCCTTCCTGGCGTACGTCTTCGTGCTGGGCCGCCGAGCCGAGCGCGCGAGGGAACCCGAGCTCGCCGCCGACGGGAGCGGCCGCCCGGTGCCGTCCCGAAGTGCAGCGCGGGGATGACACCGGGCAAGGCCGCGGTGGCGGGCGGGCATGACGCTGCCGGCGGTCAGAGTCGGCCGGTGGCCTTCAGGGCGAGGTAGGCGTCGGTGACCTGGCTGGCGAACGTGTCCGCCGGGAAGTCGAGCACCTCCACGCCGTGCCGGGCCAGCGCGCCGCTCAGCTTCTCGCGTTCGGCCAGCGCGCGGGTGCCCGCTGCCGCGGCGTAGACGTCGTTCGCACCGTGCAGCGGTGTCGCGGCCAAGGCCGCCAGGGCCGGGTCGTGCACGGCGGCGATGAGCACCCGGTGCCGGGCGGCCAGCCGGGGCAGCACCGGCAGCAGGCCCTCGCCGAGCGCCCCCGGCTCCAGCGCGGTGAAGACCACCACCAGCGAGCGCTTGCGCTCCCGGCGCAGCACCTCGCTGGTGATCAGCTCGAAGTCGGTCTCCACCATCGCGGGCTGCAGCGGGGCCACCGCGTTGATCAGGCGGGGCAGGGTGGCCCGGCCGTGCGAGCCGGCCACCACCGCGCGCACCCGGTGGTCGGCCGCGATCAGGTCGACCTGGTCGCCGGCCTCCTGCGCGACCGCGGCCAGCAGCAGCGCGGCGTCCATGGCGGCGTCGAGGCGGGGCTCGTCGCCGACCCGCACCGCGCTGGTGCGGCCCGTGTCCAGCACGCACACGATGCGCCGCGAGCGCTCGGGCCGCCAGGTGCGCACCATGACGTCGCGCCGCCGGGCGGTGGCCCGCCAGTCGATCGAGCGCACGTCGTCGCCGGGCACGTACTCGCGGAGCACGTCGAACTCGGTGCCCTGGCCACGGCCCCGGATCGCGGTCGCGCCCTCGACGGTGCGCAGCCGGGCCAGCTTCTCCGGCAGGTGCTTGCGGGACGTGAACCGGGGGAGCACCCGCAGCGTCCACGGCGGCCGGTGGTGGGCCTGGCGCACGGCCAGCCCGAGCGGGCCGTGACTGCGTACGGTGACCCGCTCGGCGGCCCGGTCGCCGCGCCGGGTGGGCGTCAGCGTGGTGGTCAGGGTCGCCGCGTCGCCCGCGGCCAGGGCTACCCGGTGGGCGTACGGCCGCGCCCCGGCCGAGGGCACCCAGGCGTCGCGGACCAGCAGCCGGGCGTCGGCGCCGGCGCGGTTGGCCACGGTCAGCACGGCCTCGACGTCCTCGCCGAGCCGCACCACGGCGCCGGTCGACTCGCGCCGGACGGTGACCCGGCGCGGGTCGGCGGCCAGCGCCCAGTCGGCGAGCACGGCCGCCGCGACGAGCGCGAGCAGCACGCCGCACAGTGCCCACGGCGGGATGCCGTACAGCGCGGACAGCCCGCCGACGACCGGCGCGCACAGCGCGACCAGCAGGGCGGCACGAGCGGTGGGCACGACGCGCTACCGCGGGGTGGGCACGGAGGCGAGCACGGAGTCGAGGACCGACTCGGCGGTGACCCCCTCCAGCTCGGCCTCGGGCGTCAGCCGCAGCCGGTGGCGCAGCGTGGGCCGCGCCATCACCTTGACGTCGTCCGGGGTCACGTGGTCGCGCCCGCCCAGCCAGGCCCACGCCTTCGCGGTGGCCAGCAGCGAGGTCGCGCCGCGCGGCGACGCGCCCAGCTCCACCGACGGGGTGGCCCGGGTGGCCCGGCACACGTCCACGATGTATCCGAGCACCGGCTCGGTCACGGTGACCCGGCCGACCGCCTCGCGGGCCGCGGCGAGCTCCATCGGCCCGGCGACCGCCTTGATGCCGACCGCGCCGAGGTCGCGCGGGTCGAAGCCGGCGTGGTGCGCGCGCAGCACGCCCAGCTCCTCGTCGCGGGCGGGCAGCGGCACGGTCAGCTTCAGCAGGAAGCGGTCCACCTGCGCCTCGGGCAGGGGGTAGGTGCCCTCGTGCTCGATCGGGTTCTGCGTCGCGGCGACCAGGAACGGCTCGGGCAGCGGGCGGGTCACCCCGTCGGCGGACACCTGGCGCTCCTCCATCACCTCCAGCAGCGACGACTGGGTCTTCGGCGGCGTCCGGTTGATCTCGTCGGCCAGCAGCACGTTGGTGAAGACCGGGCCGGGCCGGAACTGGAACTCGGCGCTGCGCGGGTCGTAGACCACCGAGCCGGTCACGTCGCCGGGCATCAGGTCCGGGGTGAACTGGATGCGCTTCATCTCCAGGTCCAGGGCCGCGCCGAGGCTGCGTACGAGCAGGGTCTTGGCCACCCCGGGCGGGCCCTCCAGCAGCACGTGCCCGCGGCACAGCAGCGCGATGACCAGCCCGGCGACGACGCCGTCCTGGCCGACCACCGCCTTGGCCACCTCCGCGCGCAGCCGGCCGAGGACGCTGTGGACGGGCTCAGCGCGGGCGGGTTCGGCGGTATCGGTAGTCGACGGCTCGGTCACCGGTGCTCTCCTTCGTTGACAGGTCGTGCGGTCACGTGTTCGACCAGGCGCCGCAGCTCCACGGCACGGTCGTGCAGCTCCTGGTCGGTCTGCGGCGGCGGCCCGTAGAGGATCTCGCCGAGGCGACGCGGGTCGTCACCGGTGCGGGCCTGCAGCGCCGGCAGCAGCGTCTCCGGGCCGGTGGCGGCGGGCAGGTCCAGCGCCACGGCGAGCCTGCGCCGGGCGGTGGCGCGCAGCGTCTCCAGCGCCGGGCCGCGGGCCCGGACCCGCCGGTAGAGCCGGCCCCGTCCGGCGGCGGTCTCCGCGCCGGGCACCTCCACCGGCAGCGCCTCCGGCACGGGCGGGCCCAGCCGGCGACCGCGCGCCAGCATGACCGTCAGCGTCGCGGCCAGCAGCGTCAGCACCACCCAGAACAGCCAGTCCGGGAACGGGCTCGGCCCCCCGGCGGGTTTGGCGTCGTTGCGGCTGGGCGGGTCATAGTCGTCCCGGACCACCGGTGACTTCGACGGCTGCGGCGGGACCGGCTCCCGCTCGTGCAGGTCCAGCCAGATCAGGGTGCTCTTCGCACTGAGCAGGTCGAGGGCGAGCGCGGCGTTGTCGTGCTCGGCGGCGCGCTCCGCCCGGAACGGGTCGGCGCTGCCGACCAGCACGAACTCCTTGCCGTGCTCGAACACCCGGACCAACCCGCCGTCGTAGCAGCTCTCGACGACGGCCCTGGCGTCCTCCAGCCGTCCGTAGCGGGTGCGCACCACCGCGGCGGGCCCGGCCTCGGTCAGCCCGCAGTCCGCGCCGCGGGCGGCCACGCCGGTCGCCCAGCGCCGCCCGGTCGCCCCGACCGCGTCGACGGCTGCGGTGACCTGGGCGGCGTCCGGCTCGACCAGCACCACCCGAACGCGGTCGGGCAGCCAGCGCAGCCAGTCGAGCTGGCCGCGGTAGAGGAATCCGGGGCTGGGCACGAACAGCGTCGCGTCGCCGCGGGTCGGTCCGAGTGCCTCGAACGCGTCGTCGCTGTCGGTGAAGGTACGGATCGTCACGCCCCGGGCACGCAGCCGCTCGGCCAGCCCGGCCGCGCCGTCGGGGCCGGCACCGGCGGGGGCCAGGTACGCCGGATCGGACGGCGACGGCTCCTCGACCATGTGCGCGGTCACCGAGTACGTGATCAGCGCGAGCACCGGCAGGATCGGCAGCACCAGCCGCCACCGCCGGCGGCGCTGTGTTGGGCTCGTCATCGCCCACCTCGCACCAGTTCGTGCACGGTGGCCAGGTGGCCCCGCATCTGCTCGTCGTCCCCGGCGGTCGCCGGACGCTGGGCGTACCAGATGCCGGAGAAGATCCCCGTCGCGCCCTGCACGGCGGGCCCCAGCTCGGGGCGGGCTCCACCGGCGGCGCGGGCCAGCTCGGTCACCGTCCAGCCGGGCACGTGCTCGACCACGCCCCGGTCGACGAGCTCGCGCACCATGGCGCGCAGCCGTTCGCGGACCGCCTCGGCCCAGCGGCCCTCCGCCGCGTACCGGTCGGCCTGGGAGAGATAGACCTCCGGGGCCAGCGCGGGCAGTTCCTCGGCTGCGGGGTCGTCCTCGTCCGCGGCGGGCCGGTCATCGGCAGGCTCGACGTCACGAGCCGGCTCGCCGGCCGACCGGGTCCGGCGCACCCGCCAGCGCGTGGGCAGCCAGGCCGGGAAGGTGTACCACAGCACCCCGGCGATGGCCGCCAGCAGCAGGAGCAGGAACGCGGCCAGCCCGAACGGGATGACGTCGTCGAAGACCGCGACCGTCTCGTTCCACCATCGCATCAGCGGGCCGCCAGCATCTCGGCGCCGGGCTCGCGGTGCCGGGCGGCGCCGGTGAGCCAGAGGTCGAGGCCCTCCAGGCGCACCCGCGACTCGATCAGCAGCGCCGCGTCCAGCGCCGCCAGGCTCGCGTACGCCAGCGCGTTGGCCGCGACGATCATCGGCACCAGCAGCCACTCCGCGGTGTCTCCGGGCAGCTCCAGATAACTCACCCCGGCGAGCAGGCCGAGGTAGAAGGCGAAGCGGATGAGCAGCCAGGAGAAATAGCCGACGACCCGGACGGCGGCGCCGCGCATACCGCCGCGCAGGGCCAGCCCGGCCGCCCGCTTGAGCGCGCTGACCGGACCGCGACGCTCGATCGTCACCGCGACCGCGGCCAGCCCGAACAGCGGATACCCGAGCAGCCAGACCGGGCCGAGGAACGCCCCGAGCGCGGCGGGCACCGCCGCGACCAGGCCTACCAGGGCCGTCGCCTCGACCTCCCGCAGCCGGTCACGCCACCCCGGCCGGGGTGCCGGCCGGCCGGTGACGGCCGAGACGGCGGCCCGGCCCGCCACCGGCCCGAGCCAGCTGATGATCAAGGCTTCGAGCCCCGCGCCGATCGCCAGCAGCACCCAGTAGCCGCCGCTGAGGCCGGCCGGGCCGTCGCCGAGGCGGATGTCCAGAGTGAGCCGGCCCGGCACCAGCACCGCCTGCTCCAGCAGCGCGAGCCCCGCGGCGGTCGCCAGCAGCGGGACGGCGCGGCGGCGGACCAGCTCGGAAGCCGTGTCCAGCAGCTCGCCCAAGGTGAGCGGGCGCAGCGGCAGCGCCGCGTCACGCGGCAGCCGGCGCGCGGCCGAGGGCGTGGCGCGTTCCAATCGTCGCTCCGAGGGGTGTCGGCGAAACGGAGCCGGTCCCGCGGCGTGGCGCATGCCGGGGAAGAGCCGTGTTCCGGGGGTGGCGGAGGCCGCCGCCATCCTGGCACGGCGTGGCCATATACGTGGCCCCTACCCTGGCCGATCGGACGAGATCGGTGAAGCGGGTTCGTGTCTCGGCGGGTGGGATGGGATATTGGACGGCATGAGCGAGCCGATGATGCCGAGGTTTACCGCATGAGGGCGCGTGTCCTGGTGGTGGACGACGATCCCGCGCTCGCCGAGATGCTCGGCATCGTGCTGCGCAGCGAGGGGTTCGTGCCCGCCTTCGTGGCCGACGGCGAGCGGGCCCTGGCCGCCTTCCGCGAGGCGCGCCCCGACGTGGTGCTGCTGGACCTGATGCTGCCCGGCATGAGCGGGCTGGACGTGTGCCGCGCCATCCGGGCCGAGTCCGGCGTGCCGATCGTGATGCTGACCGCCAAGAGCGACACCGTCGACGTGGTGCTCGGCCTGGAGTCCGGCGCCGACGACTACGTGGTCAAGCCGTTCAAGCCCAAGGAGCTGGTGGCCCGGGTGCGGGCGCGGCTGCGCCGCGGCGAGGACGTGACCCCCGAGCTGCTGACCATCGGGCCGCCGGACAACCAGATCATCATCGACGTGCCCGCGCACACGGTGACCCGCAACGGGGCCGAGGTGAAGCTGACCCCGCTGGAGTTCGACCTGCTGGTCGCGCTGGCCCGCAAGCCGCGCCAGGTGTTCACCCGCGAGGTGCTGCTGGAGCAGGTCTGGGGCTACCGCCACTCGGCGGACACCCGGCTGGTGAACGTGCACGTGCAGCGCCTGCGCGCCAAGATCGAACCGGACCCCGAGCGGCCGGAGATCATCTTGACCGTGCGCGGCGTGGGTTACAAGGCCGGCACCAGCTAACCTTGACCGACCGTGACCACCCCCACCCCCACCCCGTTTGAGCTGCCCGAACCCCGCGAGCCGGAGGAACACGGGCAGCCTTCGGGCGTGCCCGGACGCGCCGCCCAGGCCCGCGCCACGCTCAAGCGGCTGGTCAAGAAGGCGGCTCGGGTGCCGGCGCTGCGCCCCACCGCCCGGCGCCTCGCGCCCGGCGTGCGCCAGGCGCGCCGGATCTGGCGGCGCTCGCTGCAGCTGCGCATGGTCACCATCACCCTGCTGTGCTCCAGCCTGCTGGTCGGCGGCTTCGGCTACCTGATCGCCAAGAGCAGCACCGACCGGCTGCTGGCCGGGGCCGAGCAGGACGCGCGACGGCAGGTCATGAGCGGCGTGAAGATCGCCGAGCAGCAGCTGAGCGCCATCCCGAACCCGGAGAGCCCGGACACCCCGGGCAACGTGATCAGGTTGCTCAGCTCGCTGACCGGAGGTCAGGAGGGTGTCGTGGTGACCATGCGGTTCACGCGGGTGACCACCGCCTCGGCGCTGAGCAGCACGGGATCGGCCTGGCCGCAGGGTCTCGACCTGCGGCCGGCGATCACCAGGGAGCTCGAGCGCGAGGTCACCAGCCCGCCCGGATACCGGTCGTTCCAGTACG
Organism: Catellatospora chokoriensis; assembly: GCF_011297315.1. Classification (NCBI taxonomy): domain Bacteria; kingdom Bacillati; phylum Actinomycetota; class Actinomycetes; order Micromonosporales; family Micromonosporaceae; genus Catellatospora; species Catellatospora chokoriensis. The sequence goes on along the minus strand of NZ_JAAOTI010000038.1, from coordinate 56,457 downwards.
TCAGCGCGAACCTCGGCGACGGCACGCACACCTACCTGGTATGGGGCTCCAGCGTGCCCACCCCGCAGTGGCGGCTGGACGGCGCGGTGGAGCTGTACTACCTCTTCCCGGTGGACACCGAGGTCGAGGTGGCCAAGGACATCAGGTCGACGGTCATCTTCGTCGGCGTGGCACTGGTGCTGCTGCTCGGCGTGGTCACCGCGCTGGTCACCCGGGCGACGGTCAGTCCCGTCCGGGTCGCGGCCCGCACCGCGCAGCGCCTGTCGGCGGGTCTGCTCGACCAGCGCATGGTCGTCGACGGCGAGGACGAGATGGCGCTGCTCGCCGACGCCTTCAACCAGATGGCGGCCAACCTGCAGCGCCAGATCGTGCGGCTCGAGGAGATGTCCCGGCTGCAGCGCCGCTTCACCTCGGACGTGTCCCACGAGCTGCGGACGCCGCTCACCACCGTGCGGATGGCGGCCGACCTGCTCTACGCGCAGCGCGAGGACTTCGACCCGGCGTCGGCGCGCAGCGCCGAACTGCTGCAGGCCGAGCTCGACCGGTTCGAGGAGCTGCTCACCGACCTGCTGGAGATCAGCCGCTTCGACGCGGGGTTCGCCATGCTCGACTCCGAGCCGACCGACCTGATCACCGTGGTGCGCCGGGTGACCGAGCGGCTGGAGCCGGTCGCGGACCGGGTCGGCATCAACCTGGAGCTGGTCTCCCCGGACCCGCCGGTCATCGCCGAGATCGACCCCCGCCGGGTCGAGCGCATCCTGCGCAACCTGGTGGGCAACGCCGTCGACCACGGCGAGGGCCGCCCGGTGACGGTGACCCTGGGCGTCGACGCGCGGGCGATCGCGATCACGGTACGAGACCACGGGGTGGGCCTGAAGCCGGGCGAGGAGAAGCTGGTCTTCAACCGCTTCTGGCGGGCCGACCCGTCGCGGGCCCGGCAGACCGGCGGCACCGGGCTGGGCCTGTCCATCAGCCTGGAAGACGCTCGGCTGCACGGCGGCTGGCTGGAGGCCTGGGGATCGCCCGGGCAGGGCGCGCAGTTCCGGCTGACCCTGCCGGTGCGGGCGGGCGGGCGGTTGTCCGGCTCGCCGCTGCCGCTGATCCCCGCCGACGTGACGGTGGTCCGGCAGCACGGGAACGCTGCGGAGGTGCCGGTATGAGACGGACGATGAGCGCGCTGCTCGCCGCGGCAACCGCGGTGGCCCTGGCCGGGTGCGGGATAGGCGTGCGAGACGACGTCGTGCGAGACGGGCTGGGGCCGTCCGCCGGCCCTGAGCTGACCTCCCCCGACGGCGTGAAGCCGCCGCCCTGGACCAGGGATGTGACCGAGCCTACCGACCTGGTTGCGAACTTCCTGTTGGCGGCCGCGGGGGATCACGGCGGCGCCCACGAGACGATCATGGCGACGGCGGAGCAGTACATCGCCCCCGACGAGCGGGCCGAGTGGAACCCGGGCTCCAACGTCGTGCTGGTCGAGGTGGGGTCGATGACGCGGGAGGGCGACAAGGTCGACGTGCCGGTGCGCCGCCTCGGCGTGCTGACGCCCGAGGGCCAGGTGCTGCCGTACGACGGCAAGGAGCGCGGTCTCTACACGTTCAAGTACGGCCGGGCTGCCGGCGGGGGTCTGGTGCTGACCGACCTGCCGCAGGAGCTGCTGCTCAACGTGGACCAGCTGGAGACGTACTACCTGCGGCTGCCCATCTACTTCTGGAACACCGACAACACCTCGCTCGTGCCCGATCTGCGCTACCTGCCCCGCGCAGTGCCGCAGGAGCAGGTCAACAACCGGCTGTTCGACTGGTTGGTGAAGGGGCCGTCCGCCTGGCTGTCCGACGCCGTGGAGCGGCTGCCGGATGACGCCGGAAGACGGGGCAGCATCGTCGAGAACGCCAACCAGATCACGGTCAACCTGGGTGCGCTCGCCGACGCGGCGGTGCGGGACCGGCTCGCGGCGCAGCTGTACTGGACGCTGTGGCCCGAGGGCGAGCAGCGACTGCAGTTGCAGCTGGAGGGGCGGGATGTCACGACGGACTACCAGTTCCCTGACAAGAACCTGGCCGCGTCGCTGTCGAGCGCACGCGAACCCAACAGGTACGCCGTGGTGGACGGCGTGCTCACCCGCGTCGTGCGCAAGGGCGAAGCGCACCCGCCGCCGCTGCAGGACGTGCTGCCCGCGGCCGTCAACAGCGAGTTGGTCTCCGCGGCGGTGGCCAAGGACGAGACCGCGTTCGCGCTGGTCCGCCGGAGCGGCAAGGGCAAGCAGGAGCTGTACATCGGCCCGCGCAGCGCGCCGCGGGACAAGTCCACCACCAACGACACGGCTGCCAAGCCGACGATCCACAGCGCCGGGCTGACCGGCGACTCGATCTCCCGCCCGATCTGGCTGGACCGGGCGGGCACCACCGCCCTGGTGCTGCACGACGGGAAGCTTTCGGTGGTGCTGGTGCACGGCACCAGACCGACCAGCGTGGACACCACGGAGGCCGCGTTCGGGAAGATCACCGGGGTGACCGTCGCGCCCGACGGGCGCCGGATGGCGCTGGTGATCGGCGGCGACCTCTACGTCGCCCCCTTGCTGCGGTCGAAAGCCAAGCAGAACGCGTTCAAGGTGGGCAAGCCGCGCAAGCTGGCGACCAGCCTGGCCGGCCGGTTGCGCGAGGTGGCGTTCCTGCGCGAGGACACGGTCGTCGTCAGCACGTCCGGCGACGTGGCCACGCTGGCGTACGTGACCGTCGACGGCGCGATCGAGGTCACCTACCCGACCGGCCAGAAAGCCGCCCTCACCAACCTCACCGCGTATGTCGGCAACGCAGGCCGGACCGTGACCAGTGGAAACGTCCTGCTCGACGTCGACAACGAGGCGACCAAGGCGTACATCGGGACCCTCGACCCGCTGATCAAGGAGTCGCTGCTGCTGCTCCCGCCGCCGCCGTCGCCCAGCCCGAGCCCGTCCTCGTCGGGCCCACCGCAACCGCCGGTGGAGCCCACCGTCACGGCAGCCTGCTTCGAGGGCTGAGCGGTGGCGGTCGGTGCGCTCTGGCAGGCGCTGGCCGATCTCGTGCTGCCCGCGTCGTGCGCCGGCTGCGGCGGCTCGGGGCCGACGCTGCGCCACGAGGTCTGCGCGGACTGCGCCCGCGCGGTCGAGTCGCTGCGGGCCGCGCCGACCCGCCCCGATCCGGCCCCGCCCGGCCTGCCTGCGTGCGTGGCGCTCGGTGCGTACGACGGCCCGCTGCGGGAGCTGATCCTCGCGTACAAGGAGCGGGGCCGACACCGGCTGGCCGGGCCCCTGGGCGCGCTGCTCGCCGAGGCGGTCGCGGCGACGGCGGACCCGCGGCGGCCCCTGCTGCTGCTCTACGTGCCGGACACGGCCGCGGCGGCCCGCGCCCGGCACGGCGACCACATGCGCGGGCTGGCCCGTGCCGCGGCGCACCGGCTGCGCGAGGCCGGTCGGCAGGCCGCCGTCGCCGCCCCGCTGCGGGCGCTGCCGAAGGCCGACTCGGCGCACCTGTCGTCGGCGCAGCGGGCCGCGAGCGCGGCGGGCGCCTTCGCGCTGCGGCATGGGGCGGTGGAGCGGGCCCGGCGCGCCGCGCCCGGGTCCGTGACGGTGCTGCTGGACGACATCGTGACCACCGGTGCGACGTTGGCGGCCGCGTCGGTGCTGCTGGGGAGCGCGGGGATGCGCGTCGATGCGTGCGTGGCGCTGGCCGCGACACGCCGGTACCTGTCACAACGCGCAATATGGCCGTAATCTTCGGATAATGGCTGGATCGATGCTGGGTGACGGCTCCGTGACGCGCGGTACCGAAAGGGCGAATCTCGTCAAAACAGTCTTGGTACAAGGGATGACGAGTGGCTGACAAGAGGCTAGCGTCAGAAGCCAACCACCTGATGGAGGTCACCGCTCGGCGGTGAACGAGAGCGTCGGAAGGGGCTTACAGAAGTGCGCCCCGGACACCAGTTGCCGGGGTGTTCCGCACTCGGACAGACCGTGGGAGGTCAGGCGTGGACATCGAGGTCAAGGGTCGTAATGTCGAAGTTCCGGATCATTTCCGGGTTCATGTGGCAGACAAGCTGCAAAAAGTTGAGCGTTACGACCAGAAGATCATTGAATTCGACGTCGAGCTAATCCACGAGCGCAACCCGCGCCAAGCCGATTCCTGCCAGCACATCGAGATCACCTGCGTCACCCGCGGCCCCGTGATCCGCGCCACCGGCGCCGCCAGCGACTTCTACTCCGCACTGGACGAGGCCGTCGAGCGGCTCGACCGCCGCCTGCGCAAGGCCGCTGACCGCCGCCGGGTGCACCGCGGCCGTCGCGCCCCGGTCTCCGTCGCCGAGGCCACCGCCAACCTGGCCCTGTTCGAACCCCCCATGGGCGGCACCGCCACCGCCACGCTCGCGCGCTCCGCCAACGGCGCGGGCGGACCGATGGACGCCCTGGAGGACCAGGACCAGCCGTGGCACATCGTGCGGGAGAAGGAGTTCTCCGGTGAACCGATGACAGTCGACGACGCCCTGTACCAGATGGAGCTGGTCGGGCACGACTTCTACCTGTTCCACGACAAGGACAGCGGCCGGCCCTGTGTCGTCTACCGCCGCAAGGCGTACGACTACGGACTTCTGACGCTGGCCTGGTGAACCGATAGGCAGGTGTCGGCCTGTCCCGTCCGGTGAGGACGGGACAGGCCGATCTTCGTGTCAGCGGAACTTCTCGGCGATCCGCACGTACTGGATGTCGTCGACGCGCGTGCCGTCCTGCGCGGGCAGCCGTGCCTTGAGCGTCCCCTCCAGCTCGAACCCGGCCCGCTCCAGCACCCGCCGCGACGCCTCGTTGTAGGGGAACGTCCCGGCGACCACGCGCACCACGCCGGCCCGCTCCATCGCCCAGTCGCTGAGCAGCCGGGCGGCGCCGGTGGCGAAGCCCCGGCCGCGGAATTCCGGGCGGAGCGCGTAGCCGAGGATCGCCTGCTGCAGGAAACGCTCGTGGTAGTACAGGCCGATCTCGCCGGCGAACGCGCCGCTCTCGGCGTCCAGGACGACGCAGGTGGCGCGGTTGCCCGCCAGCCAGTCGGCCTCGGCGCAGGCGCAGCGTTCGCGCACCCCGTCCAGGGTGGTCGGGCCGCCGACGTTGCTGCGGGCCACCTCCGGCAACTGCGCCAGCGCGAAGTAATCCTCGGCGTCGGCCGCGGCGATCCGGCGCAGCCGCACCCGCCCGTCGGTCAGCTCGCCGCCGGGGAAGTCGGGCAGGCCGGGCGGCACCGGACCGGCCGGGTCGCTCGCCAGCCGGACGAACGCCACGTAGTCGCCGTGGGAGCCGTCGCGGCGGGTGGACGCGCCCCGGCGTACGCCCTCGCGGGTGAAGCCCGCCGCCAGCGCGACCCGCTGGCTGGCCGCGTTGTCGGGAACCGTGAACAGCTCCATGCGGATCATGCCCAGCGTGCCGAAGGCCCAGTCGGTGATGGCCCGGGTCGCCGCCGTGGCCACGCCCCGGCGGCGCGCCCACGGCGCGACCCAGTAGCCGAGCTCGGCCTGGCGGCGGTCCTGCTGCAGGTGGCTCAACCCGGCCCCGCCCAGCACCTCGTCGGTGGCCGGGTCGACGACCGCCCAGGACGCCCCGCCGGTCTGCCAGGACTCCGGCGAACCCTCGGTGATCCACCACCGCGCGTGCTCCATCGTGTACGGCGTCGGCATCTGCGCCATGAAGTGCGCCGTCACCGGGTCGTCGCAGGCCGCGCGCAGTTGCTCGGCGTCACGCAGCCGCCACGGCCGCAGCCGCACCGTGCCGCCGTCGAGCATGAACGGCTCGCGAGACTTGGTCATGCCTCCTCCTCGCTGCGCTCGTCGGCGGCATCCCCGAGCCCGCTGATTCGCTCGCTCCGCTCGTCGGCGGCATCCCCGAGCCCGCTGATTCGCTCGCTGCGCTCGTTCATGCCTTCTCCTCGCTGCCGCTCAAATCCTCCCGGACCAGGGCCGCGGTCCAGGCGTCGCGGCGCTCGCCGCGGTGGGCGCAGCCGCTGCGCTGTACGCCCTCGTAGGTGAAGCCCGCCCGCTCGGCGACCCGTCGCGAGCCGTCGTTGCCGACGTGCGCCTTCCACTCCACGCGGGCCAGGCCGAGCTCGCGGATGCCCCACTCGGCGACGGCGCGCAGCGCCGCGCTCATGTAGCCGTGGCCGCGGGCGTGCGGCGCGGTGAGGAAGCCGATGTCGGCGACCTGCGGATCGCCGGAGACGCGCAGGTCGATCTGGCCCACGTAGGCGTCGTCGGCGTCGGCGAGCACGAACGCCGCGCCCTGCCTGCGCTCCCACCAGCCGGGGGCGTAGCCGGTCACCCACCCGACCGCCTTCTCTGGGTCGTAGTCGAGCGGCACCGTGGTCCAGCGCCGGGACTCCGGGTCGGTGCAGGCGATCAGGATGCCGGGCGCGTCGTCGAGCCGGGCCGGGCGCAAGGTGAGCGGGGCGCCCCGGTCCGTGACGGTGTGCAGGACCGGCTGGGGGTTGTCGTACGGGTCGGTCATGGCCCTACCCTGGCACACCGCCCCGCAGGTCGGCACGCCGATAACGCCGGGCGGCGGCCGAGCGCGGCCGAGGCCGTGAGGTCGGACTTCGGGCCTGGAGGTTTGTGACTTGGTGCCCGATTCTGCCGGATCACTTCCCCGGGGGTGACGATTCGCCGTCCGATGCGCCTACGATGGGTCGGCAGACTGTCTAGGGAGCGTTGAACACCCGTGTCGATTTTCGAGAAGATCCTCCGTGCCGGTGAGGGGCGGATGCTCCGTCGGCTCAAGGCCATCGCCGACGCCGTCAACTCCATCGAGGAGAACTACGTCGACCTCAGCGATGCCGAGCTGCGGGCGCTGACTGACCAGTACCGGGAGCGCCTCGCCGACGGGGAGACCCTGGACGACCTGCTCCCCGAGGCGTTCGCCACGGTGCGCGAGGCCGCCAAGCGGGTGCTGCACAAGCGGCACTACGACGTGCAGATCATGGGCGGCGCGGCGCTGCACTTCGGCAACATCGCCGAGATGAAGACCGGTGAGGGCAAGACCCTCGTGTCCACCCTGCCGGCCTACCTGAACGCGCTGGCCGGCAAGGGCGTGCACGTCATCACGGTCAACGACTACCTGGCCCAGCGCGACGCCGAGTGGATGGGGCGGGTGCACCGCTTCCTCGGCCTGACCGTCGGGACGGTGCTGCCCAACCGCCCGTCCGACGAGCACCGCGCGGCCTACGACTGCGACATCACCTACGGCACGAACAACGAGTTCGGCTTCGACTACCTGCGCGACAACATGGCCTGGTCGGCCGCGGACATGGTGCAGCGCGGCCACGGCTTCGCGATCGTCGACGAGGTCGACTCGATCCTCATCGACGAGGCCCGCACGCCGCTGATCATCTCCGGCCCGGCCGAGCAGTCGCAGCGGTGGTACGGCGAGTTCGCCGCGGTGGTGGCCCGGCTGGAGCGGGGCAAGGACGGTTCGGGCGACTACGAGGTCGACGAGTCCAAGCGCACCATCGCGGTGACCGAGCGGGGCGTCTCCCGGGTCGAGGACCGGCTGGGCATCGACAACCTCTACGAGTCGGTGAACACCCCGCTGGTCGGCTACCTGAACAACGCCATCAAGGCCAAGGAGCTGTTCAAGCGCGACAAGGACTACATCGTCTCCGAGGGCGAGGTCCTGATCGTCGACGAGTTCACCGGTCGCATCCTGCACGGCCGCCGCTACAACGAGGGCATGCACCAGGCGATCGAGGCCAAGGAAGGCGTCGAGATCAAGCAGGAGAACCAGACCCTCGCGACGGTCACCCTGCAGAACTACTTCCGCATGTACGAGAAGCTGTCCGGCATGACCGGCACGGCGCAGACCGAGGCGGGCGAGTTCAACAAGGTCTACAACGTCGGCGTGGTGACCATCCCGACGCACCGCCCGATGGTCCGCCAGGACAAGTCGGACGTCATCTACAAGACCGAGAAGGCGAAGTTCCAGGCGGTCGTCGAGGACATCGCCGAGCGCCACGCCACCGGCCAGCCGGTGCTGGTCGGCACGGTCTCCGTGGAGAACTCCGAGATCCTGTCGCAGCTGCTGCGCCGCAAGGGCATCCCGCACGCGGTCCTCAATGCGAAGTACCACGCCCGCGAGGCGGAGATCATCGCGCAGGCGGGCCGCAAGGGCGGCGTCACGGTGGCCACCAACATGGCCGGTCGTGGCACGGACATCCTGCTCGGCGGCAACCCCGAGTTCCTCGCCGCGGCGGAGCTGCGCCAGCGCGGGCTCACCGAGGAGGAGCACGGCGACGACTACTACAAGGCGCTCGAGGAGATCCTGCCCACCTGGGAGGAGGCCTGCGCGGCCGAGGCCGAGGAGGTCACCGACGCCGGCGGCCTCTACGTGCTGGGCACCGAGCGGCACGAGTCGCGCCGGATCGACAACCAGCTGCGCGGTCGCGCCGGCCGCCAGGGCGACCCGGGCGAGTCCCGCTTCTACCTGTCGCTGCAGGACGACCTGATGCGGCGCTTCCGCTCCGGCGCGGTCGAGGCGGTCATGGACCGCTTCAACATCCCGGACGACGTGCCGATCGAGTCGAAGATGGTGACCCGCCAGATCCGCGGGGCGCAGACGCAGATCGAGGCCCAGAACGCCGAGATCCGCAAGAACGTGCTCAAGTACGACGAGGTCATGAACAAGCAGCGCCAGGTGGTCTACGCCGAGCGCAAGCGCGTGCTCGACGGCGAGGATCTGCACGACCAGATCGACACCATGATCGACGATGTGGTCGCGGCGTACGTCACCGGCGGCACCGTCGGCACCGGCAAGGAGTACGCCGAGGACTGGGACCTCGACCAGCTGTGGACCAACCTCAAGCAGCTCTACCCGGTCACCATCACGATCGAGGAGCTGGAGGAGGAGGCGGGCGCCGAGCGCTCCACCTTCGACCACGAGTTCCTCGTCCAGCGGATGAAGCAGGACGCGCACGACGCGTACGACCGCCGCGAGGAGCAGCTCGGGCCGGAGGCGATGCGCGAGCTGGAGCGTCAGGTGCTGCTGGCCGTGATCGACCGCAAGTGGCGCGAGCACCTCTACGAGATGGACTACCTCCAGGAGGGCGTCGGCCTGCGCGCCTACGCCCAGCGCGACCCCCTGGTCGAGTACCAGCGCGAGGGTTTCGACATGTTCGCCCAGATGATGGAGGGCATCAAGGAGGAGGCCGTCGGCTTCCTGTTCAACCTTGAGGTCCAGGTCGAGCAGGCGCCGCCCGCGCCGGCGGCAGCAGGCGTGCCGCTGCCCGACGGCGAGTCGCACGTCGAGGTCCGGGCCAAGGGGCTGGGCCAGCGCCAGCAGCCGCAGCGGGTGCAGTACACCTCGCCGACGATCGACGGCGCCGCGGGCGCGGGCGCACCGCAGGTGCAGCAGGCTCCGGCGCTGGGCATCGGCAACGCCGGCGGCGACGGGGGCCGCAAGCCGTCCCCGCGCAGCGCCGGTCGCGGCGCGGTCGCCGCTCCGGCCTCCCGCAACAGCCCCTGCCCCTGCGGCTCGGGCAAGAAGTACAAGCGCTGCCACGGTGCCGCCTGACCCGCTGACGGCGGTCCGGCGCGGCTGACCCCACGGGGCCGGTAACGCAGAACGACCACGAAGAAGGACCGGCCGACGGCCGGTCCTTCTTCGCTGTGGAGCCCGGAACGGGCGACGCGGTCGCCAGGGGTGCAGTCGCCCGCCCCGGGGATCAGAGCAGCACCAGCAGGGCGGTGCAGCGCCAGCTCGTGGTGTCGCGCTCCAGCCGGTATGCCAGCGACCAGGTGCTGCGGCCGTCGCTGAGCACCGCGGCGACCTCGGCCACGCCCGGGCGGGGCTCGCAGGTGCGCAGTTGGCGGCGGCGCACGGGACGGCGTGGGGTGCCCGCCGGCACGGCTTGGCGTAGTGCCGCCAGCCGGCGCAGGCCGCGGGCCAGCTCGTCGAGCACGTCGTTGGCCTCGGTGACGCGCAGCAGCGGGCGCAGCTGACCGGGGGAGCGGAACCCGTTGAACAGCTCCAGGCACAGGTTCAGGAAGCGCAGGGCCGCGGTGTGGCACTCGGGCGAGGCCCCGGCGACGGCCTCCGGTGGGATGATCTCGCGGGGCTCGGGCCGGACCGGCTGGTAGGTGGTGGGGCGCAGCTCGTCGTCGAACGGCGGGTCGAGCGGGGGCGCGCGATGGATGCGGACGGATCCGGCAGCAACGGCGAGCGCCGTCATCGGGACCACCACCTTTGATCTTGTGTTTGCTTGAGTTTGCCTCCGTTTGACATTTGTAGCTGGTGTATGAGGGATCGGTCAATGCCAATCTAAGGATCTTGGTGTGGTCAGTCCTCGCCACCGGACAGCGGGTTGTCCTTCACGTACTGCTGGGCCTCGTCGTACAGCTGGGCGATGAACTCCTCCAGCCGGGCCCGCTCCACCCGCCACTGGCCCCGGCCGCCCAGCCGGATGGCGGGCAGCTCGCCCCGCCGGACCAGCGCGTAGATCTGCGCCGTGGAGGTGCTGAGCTCCTCGGCGACCTGCTCCAGGGTGAGGAAGCGGGGCAACGGCTGGGTCATGGCGGCGGATCTCCTGAAGAGGGGCTGATTCGTGCGGTTGCTTCAGTTTGCCATCGGATGGTGTGGCGCGGGGAGTCCGGTGTCGCCGTGCGAGACTGTCCGCAGGAGAACGGGACGGAGGGATCCGACGTGGCGAACGATCTCGTGAGGGTGTACGTGCCGGCGACGGTGCCGCTGGTCGCGGCGCTGCGCGACGCCGACGAGCTGCCCGGCGCGACCGCGCACGCGGTGACCCCGGCCCTGCGCGAGTGGTACGCCGAGGGCGACGAGGAGGAGCTGGAGTACGTCGCCTTCATGCGGGCCGCCCAGGACGCGCTGCGTCTGCTGCGCGACGACCCGGCCGCGCCCCGGCGGCGCGTGGTCGTCTCCGCCGACGTGCCCGCGAATCAGGTGACCGTCGAGAACCGCGACCTGGGCACCAGCACGGTGCGGCTGAACGGCGTGCTGCGCCGCGCCGCGATCGCCGCCTTCCACGTGGACGAGCCCGAGGCGGAGCCGGTGGTGGCCGAGGCCGCCGAGGTGGTCGAGCGGGCCGCCGGCGGCGACCCGGACGCGCAGTTCACCGTCGACTCGGCCGAGGATCTGGACCTGCTGTGGTACGCACCGGAGGAGCTCGACGAGCTCCTCCGGTGAGCCGGGGTCAGTCCCGGACGGCCTTCGGCAGCGTCCGGCCGTACGCGATGGTCGTCGTGATCGCGCCGACGAACAGCACGACCAGGCCCGTGTTCAGGCGCGAGGCGGCGATGAAGGAGAGGATCTCGCTGTCGGCGGAGATGTCCGCCTCCGCGAGCGAGAGCAGCTGGGCGACGCCCAGCCGGGTGCAGAACTCGGCGACGATCAGCAGCAGCCCGGCGGACGCGCCCGCCGCCAGGTAGACCGGCCACTTCGGGGTGTCGCCGGTGCGCGCCGCGGCGCGCCGGATGCGCCAGTACGCGACCAGTCCGGCGAGCAGCCCCGCGATGACCGCGGTGGTGCCCGCGAGCAGCCCGTTCGCGGAGTAGCGCTCGGCCGCGGTGTCGCCGCCGCCGAACGCGTTCAGCAGCGGCGTCGAGAACAGCGCCACCACGTTGAGGAAGATCAGCACCAGCAGCGTGGCGGACAGGCCCGCGGCCAGGATGCGGGCCGGGCGGATCGCGCCCAGCGCCCCGCCGAGCGCACCGGCCACGCCGACGGCGATCGCGACCACGCCGACGGCGCGCGCCGACATGCCGTACGCCAGCAGGACGGCGCCGCTGGCCAGCGTGCCGGTCAGCAGGCCGGCGGCGGTGCCCACGGCCCAGCGGCCGGCGCCCCGCTCGGCCCACGGCTTGCGGCGGCCCAGCGCGAGCGTGGACCACAGCCCGACCGCCGCCCCGGCGAGCAGGTTGGCCTGGATCACCTGGGGCAGCAGGATGGCCGCCATCACCAGGCTCCAGTCACCCGCCTCGCCGGTGAACGCGGTCCGGTAGAAGAGCAGTGTCACCAGGAGCCAGGCCAGGGCCGAGAAGGCCAGCCAGCCGGTCGTGGACGGCGTACGCGGCCCCTCCGCCGCGGCGGGGGGCTGCGTCCCGGCCTTGCGCTGGGGGTGGGCGGACGTGGCGATCGCGGGCTCGGTCATCGTGGTCTCCTGTTGGGCGACAGTGGGCCTGCCGACGGCGTGGTGCTCGCCGCGGCGGCCCCGTGTCGGAAGGGCCTGGACGGCTGGCGCGGGGCCACCGGTGGAACCGGTCCGGTCGAGCGGCCCGCCGACGGTGCGGCAGGCCTGGCCGAGCGGGGCTCCATGGTCCGGCGACCTAGCCTAGCCAGGCCTGAGGGGTGGGTAGGCTGGAGCGGTAGGGCGGGCCCGGTGACCTGGACCGGATCGCGGTCGAGCCGGTGGTCGCCGACCTGGTCATGGTCGAACGGATCACATGTCTGCCGCCGGGCCGGGCTGTGGCGGTACTTTGCGTGCAAGTATGCAAAGAACGTTGACGTACCTTCCGACCGGAGGAGCCATCGATGGACGCCGTATCCGTGGTGCCCGAGCCGCACAACGAGCCGGTGCACACCTACGCACCGGGCAGCGCTGAGCGATCCCGTCTGCACAAACGCCTCGGGGAGCTCGCCTCGGAGCAGCTCGAGCTGACGATGACCATCGACGGGCAGCAACGTATGGGTGGCGGCAACGCGATCCACGTCGTCCAGCCGCACAAGCACGCGCATGTGCTGGGAGTCACCCACAATGCCACCAACGCCGATGCGGTGGCGGCGGTGACGGCCGCGAAGAAAGCCGCCCCCCTTTGGCGTGATATGTCCTTCGACGACCGGGCCGCGATCTTCCTGAAGGCCGCCGATCTCCTGTCCGGCCCGTGGCGCGACACCCTCAACGGCGCCACCATGCTCGGCCAGTCGAAGACCGTGCAGCAGGCGGAGATCGACTCGGCCTGCGAGCTGATCGACTTCCTGCGCTTCAACGTGCACTTCGGCCGCAAGCTGCTGGCCGAGCAGCCGGTCTCCTCGCCCGGGGTGTGGAACCGCTTCGACCACCGCCCGCTGGAGGGCTTCGTCTACGCGGTCACCCCGTTCAACTTCACCGCCATCGCGGGCAACCTGCCCGCCACCCCGGCGCTGATGGGCAACACGGTGCTCTGGAAGCCGGCGCACACCCAGCAGTTCTCGGCGCACTTCCTGATGCGCCTGTTCGAGGAGGCGGGCCTGCCCCCGGGCGTCATCAACATGGTGACCGGCGACGGCCTGGCCGTCTCCGAGGTCGCGCTGGCCGACCCCGACCTGGCGGGCATCCACTTCACCGGCTCGACCCGGGTGTTCCAGCACCTGTGGAAGCAGATCGGGGACAACATCGCGGGCTACCGCTCCTACCCGCGCATCGTCGGCGAGACCGGCGGCAAGGACTTCATCGTCGCGCACCCGTCGGCCGACCCGGCCGCGCTGGTCACCGCGATGGTCCGGGGCGCGTTCGAGTACCAGGGGCAGAAGTGCTCCGCGGCGTCGCGGGCGTACGTGCCGCGCTCGCTGTGGGAGTCCGGCGTCCGGGACCAGCTCGTCGCCGACACCGAGTCGCTGACCTACGGCGACGTCACCGACTTCCGCAACTTCGGCGGCGCGGTGATCGACGACCGGGCGTTCGCCCGGCACGCGGCCGCGCTGGAGAAGGCCAAGGCGTCCGAGTCCTGCGAGATCCTGGCCGGCGGCGAGGTGGACGACAGCGTCGGCTACTTCGTGCAGCCGACCGTCATCGTCTGCACCGACCCGACCAACGAGGTGTTCACCACCGAGTACTTCGGGCCGATCCTGGCCGTCTACGTCTACGACGACGCCGACTTCGCCTCGGTCGTCAAGCAGATGGAGAGCGTCGCGCCGTACGCGCTGACCGGCGCGATCTTCGCGCAGGACCGCCGGGCGCTGGAGTGGCTGTCGCACGAGCTGCGCTTCGCCGCGGGCAACTTCTACCTCAACGACAAGCCGACCGGCGCGGTCGTCGGCCAGCAGCCGTTCGGCGGCGGCCGGGCCTCGGGCACCAACGACAAGGCGGGCTCCTGGCACAACCTGATCCGCTGGATGTCGCCGCGGACCATCAAGGAGACGTTCGTCCCGCCGACCGACCACCGCTACCCGCACATGGACACCGACCACCCGCGTCCGTGACCTGCTGATCCGAACGAGGGGTGGTATCCAGGCGATCCCGCCCCTCGTTTCGCATATGTCCGAGTACCGTGACTGCGTGCAGAGCTTCGGGGAGCAGGGCGGCCGCCTGACCTACGGCAGCTACCTGCGCGTGCCCGAGCTGCTGGCCCAGCAGGTGCCCCAGTCGTCGCCCGCCGCCCACGACGAGCTGCTGTTCATCACCATCCACCAGGCGTACGAGCTGTGGTTCCAGCTGCTGCTGCACGAGCTGGCCGACGCCCGGGACCGGATGCTGGCCGGGGAGAGCTACCTGCCCCGGGTGCGCCTGGAGCGCTGCCACGCGGTGGAGGTGCTGCTCGTCGGTCAGGTCGACGTGATCGACACGATGACCCCGCAGGACTTCCTGGCCTTCCGCACCCTGCTCGCGCCCGCCTCCGGGTTCCAGTCCGCCCAGTTCCGCGAGATCGAGTTCATCTCCGGTCTCAAGGACCCCGGCTTCCTGGAGCGGCTGCGCGGCCTGTCGCCGGCCGAGGAGGAGCGGCTGCGCCGCCGGCTCGCCGAACCGACGCTCTGGGACGGTTACCTGGCGCTGCTGGCCGCGCACGGCTTCGCCGTCGGCTCCGATGACGAGGTGCTGGCGGCGCTCGTGGCCATCGCCCGCGACCGGGAGCGCCACGGCGCGCTCTGGGACCTGGCCGAGGCGCTGATCGCCCACGACCAGGCGTGGTCGCTGTGGCGGGCCCGGCACGTGCTGATGGCCGAACGCCAGATCGGCGCCAAACCCGGCACCGGCGGCTCCGCCGGCAGCCCCTACCTCCGCTCCCGCCTGGACACCCGCTTCTACCCCGCCCTCTGGTCCCTGCGCGCCGCGCTGTGACCGTGCTCCGCGGCTGAAGATCGCTGTTTCGGGTGAGAAAGCGGGGTACGGCCCCGTGTCTTGACCGGAAACGGCGATCATCGCGAGGATCCTGTGGACTGGCCTGTGTATATGTCGGGTTTGGGGTGATCGTTGGGCAGTGGGCAAGATCGGGTGGGTGTGGGTGGGGGGCGAAAAGGGGCGACACGCCGAGGGGAGAGATATCGGGCGGTTTGTGTTATCCCGTCAGGCGGGACTTCGGAGGCAGGAAACGGACATATTCCTGTCTGATCAGACAGTCGGAAAGGGACTGTCCGGCGGGGAATGTGCACTGTGGATGGGCCGATATCCTGGACAGAAGGCTGTGAAAGTGGCAGCGTTGAGTCATGGCAGAGGTAGGAATCAACGCTACTGCGGCGGCCGTGCTCGGCCTGCTGCACGACGGCCCCATGACCGGTGGCCAGCTGATGGCGGCGGCAGAACGTCGGCTCAGCCCGTACTGGTCCATGACCCGGTCTCAGGTCTACCGCGAACTGCCGGTCCTCGCCGAGCTCGGATACGTCAAGCTCGGCAAGCCCGGCCCGCGGGCGAGCCAGCCCTATGCGATCACCGCGTCGGGCAAGCGCGCGTTCGCCCGCTGGCTGAACGAGGAGCCCGGCCGCGAGCTGGTGCGCAACCCGTATGCACTGCGTGTCGCGTTCGGATCCACGCACGCGACCAACCAGTTCGACTCGCTGCTCAACAGCGCCAACTCGCACCACACCGAGGCGCTCGCGGAAGCCCGCGAGCAGGCCAAGGAGGCCAAGAAGGAAGGCGACGACTTCACCGCCGCGGGGCTGGAGTTCGCCGTCGCCTACCACAAGGCCGCGCTGAACTGGCTGAAGACCGCCATCGCCAAGTAGCGCCTCAGCGCTGGTCGAGGGGGCGTGCCTCCGCCAGCGCGGAACGCAACGCGGCCGCGGCGGCAGGCGCCGCGCCGAGCGCGTCCAGTGCGAAAAGGCCCGCTCCCACCACCGGTGGCTGTGCGAGCACGGTCAACCGGGCCTTCGACGAGTGGGCCTTCACCCCCGCGTCCACGGCGTCCTGCAGCAATGGATGCCGGGCGCGCAGCACACCACCGCCCAGGACCACGGCGTACGGTTCCTCCCTCAGCCCGAGCCGGTCCGCGGCAACTGTCACCAATGACGTGATCTCGGTCGCCTGACGCGCCACCACGCGCCGGGCGACCTCGTCACCCTGCCCGGCGGCGGCGAACAGCACCTCACTCAACTCGATCATGCGGTCCTGGTCGAGGCTGCCCAGGTGCAGGCCGGTGATCACGTCGTGGACGGAGGCCTGCCCGAAGTGCGCGGCCACCGCCCCGGCCAGCGCCGTGGCCGGCCCGCGGCCGTCCTCGGCCCGCGCCGCATGCCACATCGCGAGCGAGGCCAGGTGCAGGCCGCCGCCCCAGTCGCCGGAGATCGGGCCGAGCGCCGGGAACCGGGCGGTGCGCCCGTCGGCGCTGCGCCCCACGCAGTTGATGCCGGCTCCGCAGACGACCGCGATCGCGTCCGGGCTGTCGGTGCCGGCCCGCATCAGCGCGAACGTGTCGTTGTCCAGCCGGTACGACTCCGCCCAGCCGGTCAGGGCGACCGCCTTCGCCGCCGCCTCGACCTCCTCGGGCAGGTCGAGACCGGACAGATAGACCTCGGCGCGCGCGACGGGCACGGACGGGGGCATCCCGGCCTCCCGCCGCGCCGCGCCGACCAGCCGGTCCAGCAGCGCGACTGCCGTGTCCAGGCCGATCACCTGCGGGCACGAGCCCGGCCCGCGGACGTAGCCGTGCACCCGCCCGTCCGCGTCGGCGAGCACCACGTCGGTTTTGGAGTTCCCGCCGTCGACGGCCAGGAACAGTTCGGCAGGACTCATCGCGCCCAGGCCAGGTGCTCGGCGTTGGCGGCGAGCAGGCGCTGCGTCAGCGCCTCGGCGTACTCGTGCTGGCCGACCAGCGGGTGCGCGAGCAGCGCGGCGTAGACGCGGTCGCGGCCGCCGTGCACCGCGGCACGCACAGCCAGCTCCTCGTACGCGGCGACGCCGGCGATCAGGCCGGACAGTTCGGGGCCGACCGGCGGGGCCTTGACGGCCACCGGGCCGTCGCGGTCCACTCGGGCGCTGACCTCGATCACCGCGTCGTCGGGCAGGAACGGCAGGTGCCCGCCGTTGCGCAGGTTCACCGCGTGCACCGCGCCGTCGCCGGTGAGCAGCGACGTGATCAGGCCGACGGCCGCCTCGGAGTAGAACGCCCCGCCCCGCTTGGCCAGCAGGTCCGGTTTGGTGGTCAGCGCCGGGTCGGCGTACATCCGCAGCAGCTCGGTCTCCATCTCGGCGACCTTCTGCCCGCGCGTGGGGGCGTCGCGCTCCTCGCGCACGACCTCGTCGTGGGCGTAGAAGTAGCGCAGGTAGTACGACGGCACGTTGCCGAGCAGGCGCAGCAGCGACGGCGGCAGCTGCACCGGCCCGGCCAGCTCGTCGAGGTGCTCGGCGAGCAGCTCGGGCAGCCGGTCGACGCCGTCGACGTACGCGGCGCGCTCCCAGGTGAGGTGGTTCAGGCCGACGTGGTCGAGGGTGACCGCGCCCGGCTCGACGCCCAGCAGCGCGGCGAACCGGCGCTGGAAGCCGATGGCCACATTGCACAGGCCGACGGCCTTGTGCCCGGCGTCCAGCAGGGCGCGGGTGACGATGCCGACCGGGTTGGTGAAGTCGACGATCCACGCGCCGGGCGCGGCCAGCCGCGCGGCCCGCTCGGCCACGTCCAGCACGACAGGCACCGTGCGCAGCGCCTTGGCCAGGCCGCCCGCGCCGGTGGTCTCCTGCCCGACGCAGCCGCATGCCAGCGGGAAGGTCTCGTCGCTGATCCGGGCGGTCTGCCCGCCGACGCGCAGCTGGACGACCACCACCGCGGCGTCGGTCAGCCCGGCGTCGAGGTCGGTGGTCCAGGTCAGCGTGCCGGGGTGGCCGTGGTGGGCCATCAGGCGGCGGGCGTACGGCCCGACGACGTCCAGCCGCGACCCGGCCGGGTCGATCAGGCACAGCTCGGTGACGTCGAGGCTGCCGGCCAGCCGGGCGAACCCGTCGACCAGCTCGGGGGTGTAGGTGGAGCCTCCACCCACGACTGCGATCTTCATTGCTGCTCTCTCTGTGTCATGCGGAGCCCGCTCCGCGGCCTTAACCGGTTGTCCGGCCTACGCTGCGCTACGGCCGTACACCGAGCGGCCGCTCCGACGGGCTCCTGTCGTGCGGTGGGTGGTTCAGGCCGAGCGCAGCGCCGCGCCGGGGATCGGCCGGGCGTTCAGCGACTCGACCAGGGACTCGCGCACCGAGCGCAGGCCCGAGTCCATGGCGCCGAGCAGCACCGCGTCGTCGGTCAGCGCGGTCACCTCGACGGGTGTGCGCAGCGGGGTGTTGCGGTGGAACGCCTCGGTGACCAGGTCGCGCAGCCGTGCGCCGCCGGCCTGGGCGACCTCGCCGGCGAGCACCACCAATGGCGGGTCGACCAGCGCGGCGACCACGGCCAGCACGACGGCGATCCGGTCGGCCAGCGCGGCGAGGAAGTCGGCCGCCGCGGGGGAGTCCGCGCGGGCGGCGTCGGCGACCATCTCCTCCGGGGTGGCCCCGGTGAAGCCGTGTGCCGCGCCGAGCGCCGCCACGGCCGGGCCACCGGCCAGGCTCTGCAGGTCGCGGGGCTGTCCGGGGGCGGCCAGGCCGAGCGGCACGTAGCCGATCTCACCGGCCCCGCCGGTGGCTCCGCGCAGCAGCGACGCGCCGAGGTCGATGGCGCAGCCCAGGCCCGCGCCCAGCCAGAGCAGGGCGAAACTGCCGCTGCCCGCGGCCGCGCCGCGGTGGCGCTCGGCGATCGCGGCCAGGTTCACGTCGTTGTCGGCCTCGACGGTCAGGCCCAGCTCGGCCGCCAGCGCGGGGACCACGCCGGGGCGGCCCCAGCCGGTGACGTCGATGTGCCGGATGGCGCCGGTGCCGGGGTCGTACGAGCCGGGCACGCCCAGCTGCAGGTGGGTGACGCGGTCACGGCCGGCCCGGGCGCACAGGTCGCCGGCGATCGCCCGCACCGTGCCGACCGGGTCGCCGTCGGCCGGGTCGCTGGGGTAAGCCGCGCGGGCCAGCACCGCTCCGCTGAGATCGCACAGTGCCGCCTCGAACGGGGCGTGTAACGTCTCGCTCACGTCCCGTACCGAGATCGCGAGCACCGTCGCGGCGGCCGGGTTGACCGCGTACACCTCCGCATTGGGGCCGGGTCCGCCGCTGGTGTGGCCCACGACGATCGCCAGCCCCGCCTCGGTGAGCGTGCGCAGCACGTCGGAGGTGGTCGGCTTGGACAGGCCGGTCAGCTCCCGCAGCTCGCCGCGGGTGAGCGTGCCCCGATCGATGAGCAGCGCCATGGTCGCGCTCTCGTTCATGGCCCGGAGCAGCTTGGACGAACCGGCGAGCCGTGCCACGTGCCCTCCTCGCGTAATAGGAAAGTAGATTTACTATTGCCGTGACGGTGGCCGCTGTCAAGTCGCGGGAGCGCCCCGGAAAACCGTGCGGCCGATGCCACTAGTCTTGTTGATGTGACTGCCGACTACGCCGATCAGCTCAAGAACCTTGACGCGACCATGCGCAACATCGAGTCCGTGCTCGACATCGCCCGGCTGCGCCGGGACAAGGAGCGGCTCGAGGAGGCGGCCTCGGCCCCGGACCTGTGGGACGACCAGGCCAAGGCGCAGGAGGTCACCTCCCAGCTGGCGTACGCGACCGGTGAGATCAACAGGCTGACCAAGCTGCGCGGGCGGATCGACGACGTCGCGGTGCTGATGGAGCTGGCCGAGGCCGAAGGCGACGCGGACTCGATGGCGGAGGTGGGCACGGAGCTGACCTCGCTGGCCAAGGCGGTCGAGGAGCTGGAGGTGCGCACCCTGCTCTCCGGCGAGTACGACTCCCGCGAGGCGCTGGTCGCCATCCGGGCCGGCGCGGGCGGGGTGGACGCCGCCGACTTCGCCGAGATGCTGCTGCGCATGTACCTGCGCTGGGCCGAGCGCCACGGCTACGCGACCGAGGTCTACGACACCTCGTACGCCGAGGAGGCCGGGCTCAAGTCGGCCACGTTCGCGGTGAAGGCGCCGTACGCCTACGGCACGCTGTCGGTCGAGTCGGGCACCCACCGCCTGGTGCGCATCAGCCCGTTCGACAACCAGGGCCGCCGCCAGACCAGCTTCGCCGGGGTCGAGGTGCTGCCGGTGGTGGAGCAGACGGACCACATCGACATCCCCGAGAACGAGATGAAGGTCGACGTCTACCGCTCCAGTGGCCCTGGCGGTCAGAGCGTCAACACCACCGACTCGGCGGTGCGCATCACGCACATCCCGACGGGCATCGTGGTGACCTGCCAGAACGAGAAGTCCCAGCTGCAGAACAAGGCGTCCGCGCTGCGTGTGCTGCAGGCCCGGCTGCTGGAGCGCAAGCGCCAGGAGGAGCGGGCCAAGATGGAGGGCCTGAAGACCGACGCGGCCGGCTCCTGGGGCGACCAGATGCGTTCGTACGTGCTGCACCCGTACCAGATGGTCAAGGATCTGCGCACGGAGTTCGAGACGGGCAACCCGTCGGCGGTCTTCGACGGCGAGATCGACAGCTTCGTCGAGGCGGGCATCCGCTGGCGCAAGCAGAACGAACTGGAAGCCGCCGCCTGATCGGCCGAGTGAGCCTCACTCCGCCCGGCTGTTCTCGCAGCCGGGCGGAGTTTCTTTCATGTATGGACATCTCTGGCGCGTCGTCCGGGTGGGTGACGTGACTACTGTCGGTGACAGTTGATCACGGACAGATCACGGAATTTTCCAGGAACATTCACGGCAATACCGGCATCTCAACCCCTGCGGGCTTGGCTAAACGGCAACACCGCGTAGACTCTCCGCCGTGATTCGACTTGAGCACGTGACCAAGACCTACCCGAAGGCGTCCCGGCCCTCACTGGACGACGTGTCGGTCTCGATCGAGAAGGGCGACTTCGTCTTCTTCATCGGTCCGTCCGGCTCCGGCAAGTCAAGCATCGTGAAGCTCATGCTGCACGAGATCAAGCCCAACAAGGGCAAGGTCTTCGTGAACGGCAAGGAGATCAGCTCGATGCGCGGCTGGAAGATCCCCAGCTTCCGCCGCTCGATCGGCTGCGTCTTCCAGGACTTCCGCCTGCTGCCGAACAAGACGGCCTACGAGAACGTCGCGTTCGCGCTCGAGGTCATCGGCAAGTCGAAGGCGGTCGCCCGCCGCGTGGTGCCCGAGGTGCTGGAGCTGGTCGGCCTCGGCGGCAAGGAGCACCGCTACCCGCACGAGCTCTCCGGTGGTGAGCAGCAGCGCGTCGCCGTGGCGCGCGCGTTCGTGAACCGGCCGCTGATCCTGCTGGCCGACGAGCCCACGGGTAACCTCGACCCCGACACCTCCATCGAGATCATGCGCCTGCTGGACCGGATCAACCGGACCGGCACGACCGTCGTCATGGTCACCCACGACTCGAACATCGTCAACCAGATGCGCCGTCGCGTCATCGAGATCGAGGGCGGTCGGATCGTCCGCGACCAGGCCCGCGGTGTGTACGGCTGAGCCGACACCGTTGAGCCCCTGTCCCTGACGTCCTGACCGTCTCCCCCGGAGGATTTCCCCCGATGCGTGCGAAGTATGTCCTGGCCGAAATGCTGGTCGGGCTGTGGCGCAACGTCACGATGACCATCGCCATGATCATCACGATGATCGTGTCGCTCTCGATGCTCGGCGCCAGCCTGCTGATGTACATGCAGGTCGACGAGATGAAGAGCCACTACTACGAGCAGGTCGAGGTCTCCATCTACCTGGAGAAGACCGCCGACCAGGCGCAGAAGGACGACATCAAGGCCAAGCTCGACAGCGACCCCTTGGTGAAGGACGTGTTCTTCGAGGACAAGACCACGGCGTACAACAACTTCAGGGAGCAGTTCCGTGACGCCCCCGACCTGGTCAACGCGATCGGCGAGGACGAGCTGCCGGAGTCTTATCGGGTCTCGCTGAAGGATCCGTCGCAGTTCGACCAGATCAACACCACCTACGCCAACCTGCCGGGCGTGGACACGGTCGTGGACCAGCAGAAGCTGCTGCAGAAGATCTTCGACATCCTGGGCTCGATCCAGAACCTGTCGCTGGTCGTCGCCGGCTTCATGGGCCTCGCCGCGCTGCTGCTGGTCGCCAACACCATCCAGGTCGCCGCGTACAGCAAGCGGCGCGAGGTCGCGGTCATGAAGCTGGTCGGCGCGTCGAACTGGTTCATCCAGGCGCCGTTCGTGCTCGAGGCGGTCTTCGCCGCGCTGCTCGGCTCGATCCTGGCCTGGGTGATGCTGGTCATCGGCAAGATCGTGCTGATCGACGGCAAGCTGGCCGCGCTGACGGACCTGCTGCTACCGGTGAGCTGGGGCAACATCAACGTGATGCTGCCGATCCTGGCGGGCATCGGCTCGGTGGTCAGCGCCGTCACCGCCTGGGTGACCCTGCGCTTCTACATCCGCGTCTAGTCGCGGCGACGCACGTCGACGGCCCGCCCTCCGGCTTCGGAGGGCGGGCCGTCACCTTTTCTGCGCCACTCCGGTTGAATGTCGGTTTTGCCTGGAATCGGGGTATATGTCGGCAGTAGGGTGATCGGGACAGGCGAGGGAGGTCCCGTGCGCTGGCGACTCGTACAGGTGGTGTTCGCCCTGCTGACCGCTGTGGCGGTCGGCCTGCCGGCTCATGCCGCCCCCGACGACCTCAAGGACGACAAGAAGCGCGTCGATGCCGAGCTGGCCAAGACCGGGGCACTGCTCGAGGCGCTGTCCGCGAAGGCGCGCACCGCCGCGACCGAACTCGCCGAGGCCAACGCTGCCATGCCCGCCGCACAGGAGCGGATCGCGAAGACCAGGGCCACCGTGGTGGTCGCCGAGACCAAGGCGGCGACCGCCCAGCGGCGCGCCGACCAGGCCACCGCCGCCTGGGCCGTCACCGACCAGGCATACCAGGCGACAGTCCGCCAGGTCCAGGAGGGCCGGGACCGGTTCGCCCGGTTCGCCGTGGCCACCCTGCACGGGTCCAACATCGCCGAGTTCAACGTCCTCATGGCCGCGACCCGGCCGCAGGAGTTCCTGGACCGTGGCAACTACATCGACCAGATCGCCCGCATCCGGCGCGAGGCGATCGACGGGTTCGTCGCCGCCCGCCGGGCCGCGAAGCAGATCACCAGTGAGTCCGAGCTGAAGCGCCGGGAAGCCGCCGACGCGGCCCGGATCGCCCGCGCGGCCCTGCTCGCCGCAGAGAAGGCCCGGCAGGAGGCCGAGCAGGCACGGCGCGATCTCGACACGCTCGCCGACCGCCAGAAGAAGGCGATGGAGGCGGCGAAAGCCGAGAAGGTCGAGGTCCAGCGGCACTACCAGGAGGTCAAGGAGCAGAGCGAGCGCATCGCCGACGAGCTGCGGGTCTGGGAGGGCCAGTACGGCAAGCTCGTGCCGATCCTGCGCCCCGGGGCGAAGTTCCTCATGCCGACCAAGGGCTGGAAGTCCAGCGACTTCGGCAACCGCTACGACCCGTACTACGGCGTCTGGCAGCTGCACGCCGGGGTCGACATCGCCGCGGGCGGCGGCCAGCCCATCTTCGCCGCGGCGGGCGGCACCGTCAGCAGCGCCGGCTGGCTCGGCGGGTACGGCAACTACACCTGCCTCACCCACGGCAGGTCCGGCGGCAAGGTGATCTCCACCTGCTACGCCCACCAGTCGAAGATCCTGGTGAAGGTCGGCGACAAGATCCGTGGCGGCCAGCTCATCGGCAAGGTCGGCACCACCGGCGCCTCCACCGGCTACCACCTGCACTTCGAGGTCCGCCAGAACGGCAACCCCGTCCAGCCCTTGAACTGGCTCCCCGGCTGCCTCTGCTGAGCTGCTGGCGCCCGCCTCGATAGCCTCCCTTACCCGCCGGTCGCTCGTCCGCTGCGCGGACTTCCGCTCCTGGCGGGTGCGGTCGGCGGCCGAACCGGGTGCGGTGCGGGGTTAGCGCTATCTCGATCGCGGTTCGGTCTTGGTCATCGGTAGCATTGTCGGGTTGCCGTGATCGAGGAGAGGAGGGCCGTCATGCCGCGGGAGAAGGGCCGCAAGGTCATCGCGTCGAACCGCAAGGCGTACCACGACTACACCATCCTCGAGACCTTCGAGGCGGGCATCGCCCTGATGGGCACCGAGGTGAAGTCGCTGCGGGCCGGGCGGGCGTCGCTGGTCGACGCGTTCGGCCAGGAGCGCGACGGGGAGATCTACCTGCACGCGCTGCACATCCCGGAGTACGCCATGGGCACGTGGACCAACCACGCGCCGCGGCGCACCCGCAAGCTGCTGCTCAAGCAGAAGGAGATCATCCATCTGCTCACCAAGACCCGTGAGGGCGGCCTGACCATGGTGCCGCTGTCCATGTACTTCAAGGACGGCTGGGCCAAGGTCGAGATCGGGCTGGCGCGCGGCAAGAAGACCTACGACAAGCGCCAGGACATCGCCAAGCGGGACTCCGACCGGGAGATCAGCCGCGAGCTGGGCCGCCGCGCCAAGGGCATGCGCTAGGACCACGCCGGACCACGGGGCGGCGGCAAGCCACAGTCGGATGGCCGATCGCGGCGGTGAGCCCGAGGACGGTAGCCTCGCGGGTCGTGAGCAAGCATCGGCTGCACGAGGACGACGAGACCACCCTGCTTTCCCGCGTGGTCGAGGACCCGGCGGTGCAGGACCGCGACCCGCGTCCCGCCGAGCGCCGGGAGCAGGCGGAGGACCCGGCCCCGCCGGCCGTTGAGCACCTGGCGGAGGTGGCGGAACCCGCCCTGCGTTCTGCTGAGCACCCGGCGCAGGGCGAGGAGCCCGCTCCGCGCCGCCTGAGCAGGCAGCCGCTGGTGATCGGTGTCGCGACCATGTGCCTGCTGGTGTCCGGCGCGGCCGCCTGGGCCCTGGCCAAACCCGCACCGCAGCCGTCATCGGGGGCGCTGCCGACCGGCGGACCGAGCACCTCGACCGCCGGCTTCACCGACGGATTCGGCGTGATGACGCCGAGTCCCGCCGCTTCGCCCTCGGTCGCGCCCGCACGTCCCAGTGCCTCCCCGTCCGCACCGGCGCCTGCCTCCTCCCCGGCCGGGAGCCCCGTTCCCAGCAGCAGCCCGCCCGCGCCGTCGAAGCCGCCTGCGCCCGGGCCGCCGCCCGCCGCGCCCCCGGCCGCCGGCACCGCCTCGGCGACCTACGACGTGAACGCCTGGAACGGTGGCTACACGATCGCCGTCCGGGTGCGCAACACGGGTGCCACCCCGCTGGCGTGGACGGTGCGGATCCGGCTGGCACCGGGCAGCACCGTCGACGGCGACTGGGAGGCTGACCGGTCCCAGCAGAACGGTGTCTGGGTGTTCACCCCCGAGCGCGGCGATCTCGCCCCCGGTGCGACGGTGACCTTCGGGTTCATCGGCAGGCGCGGGCCAGGCGCGTTCCCCGTCACCTGCACGGTGAACGACGTCCCGTGCCAGGCTGACTGAGCAGTGGCTTAACTCCGCCCTAAACCGGACGGCAGAGGGTTCGGAGCGGCTCTATATTCGGCCCGTGACCGTGCTGCGGCTCGATGTGGAGCTCCCCTTCCCGGTGGAGTCGGTGTGGCAGGCGTTGACCGATCGCCGGCTGCTGGGCGAATGGTTCCTGCAGACCGACCTCATGCCCGTGCAGGGCGGTGTGTACCGCGCCTATCCCGGCGGCGACCTGCCGGGGTTCACGGCGCCGTTCGACATGGACGTGATCGAGGTGGTCGGCCCGACGCGCCTGGCGCTGCGCTGGCGCGGCGAGCAGCTGCACGCCGACGTGGTCTGGGAGTTGTCGACCGTCGCGGGCGGCAGCCGGCTGCGGGTGAGCCAGACCGGTTTCCTCGGCATCGCCGGCCAGGTGCGCCGCGCCGAGCTGCAGCGGGCGTACGCGACCATGTTCGAGCAGCGCCTGCCCGCCCTGCTGGCCCGCCAGGAGGAAGCGGCCGCGGTGCCGACCCGCCGGCGGCGCAGCAAGGACATCTACGACGCCGCCGACATGCCCCGCCGCCCGCCGGCCGTGGCGACCGGGTCCGCCGCGGCCCGCCCTGCCCGGCCGCCCGCCGAGGCGTCCACGGCGGCCTTCACGCCCGGCGGGCGGTCCGCGGTCGGCGTCGACCCGGGCGTGCCGTCTGCGGCGATCCCAGACCCGCGTACGCCGTCCGCGGCGAACCCTGATCCGCGCATGCCGTCCGCGGTCATCCCCGGCCCGCGCACCCGGCCGGTGAGCCTCGGCCCGAAGGACCCGTTCGCGGCCGTGCCCTACCCGGACCCTCCTGCCGAGGCCGACGACCCGGACGAGGAGGGCCCGCCGCTTTCCGGCGGGCTGCTGTCCCGGGTGTTGCACATGCCGGTGGACCGGCGGTTGCGGCTGCTGTCGGCGGCGGGCGCGATGGTGCTCACCGTGCTGGCGGTGACGGCGGTGGCGACGCTGGTGCTGCGCTCGCCGGGCCCGGCGGCGGAACCGGTCGACAGCGCTCGCGGCCCCTGGTCCGGGGTGCAGGCGGGGGAGTCCGCGATGCCTTCGGCGGAGGTCCGCTCGGCGAGCCCGGCCGGCTCGCCGAGCGCCTCGGCGGCCGCCCCGTCGGCGGCGGCGTCCGCGCCGACCGGTCCCGGCCCGATCGAGGCCGCCGCCCCGGCCATGGCCGTCGCGTATCGGACGCTGGAGTCCTGGAGCGGCGGCTACATCGGAGAGATCACCATCCGGCCCACCGCCGTGGTGGACGGCTGGTCGGCCGCCGTCACCCTGCCTGCGGGAGCCACGGTGACCAGCGCGTGGGACCGGATCGGCTTCCGCCAGGACGGGTCGCGGGTGACCTTCACGCCGCAGGACGTCCACCGTCACCTGCCCGCGGGCAAGGATTTCGGGTTCGCCTTCCAGGTGGGTGACCCGTCCGGCGCCACCCGTCCGGAGGGCTGCGTCGTCGAGGGCGTGAGCTGCGCGAACCGCTGAGCCTCTGTCCGGCAACGGACACCCGCGTCACGACCATGGTCGATTTCGGGGATGCCCTGGGCCGCGCGGCGACCCTATAGTCGGTCCGTGACCGAGCTGCGACTCGACGTCGATCTCTCCCACCCCCGGGCCAGGGTCTGGCGGGCGCTCACCGAGCAGCGGCTGCTGCGCGAGTGGTTCGTGCCCACCGATCTCACGGCGACCGCGGGGGACACCTTCCGCGCCTTCCCGCCGCCGGGCCTGGCCGGGCTGGCGACACCGTTCGATCTGGACGTGGTGGCCGTGGCGGCGCAGGAGCGGCTGGCCATGCACTGGCGCGACGACCACACGCACACCGAGGTCACCTGGTCGCTGGCGGACACCGAGGCGGGCTGCCGGCTGACCGTGCTGCAGACGGGGTTCTTCGGGGTCGACGGCACCCAGCGCCGGCGCGAGCTGCGCCGGTCGTACCAGTTCATGTTCGGCGACCAGCTGCCCGCGGCCCTGGACCGGCTCGCCTCCGGCGAGGTCGACCTGGGCGGGGTGCGAGCCGACCTGCACACCGCGATCCCGCGGCGGCGGGAGACGATCCCGCTCGACCCGGCGCCGCCCGCCCCGCCGCCCGCGAGCGGCTCGAAGCGGGTGCGGCTGCTCTCGCTGGCCGGTGCGGTGGTGCTGGTGGTGCTGATCAGCACGGCGGTGGCGGTCATGATCGGTGGCAACAGCGGCGGCGCGCCCAGTGCCGACACCGAGCCTGTGTACGGGCTGGGCTCCGGCGTCCAGCCGGGGATCGACGGGACGGACCCGGTCACGGCCGCCTCCGGCACCCCAAGGCCGGGCGTACCCGGCGCGTCGCCCCAGCCGGGGGTGTCCACGTCGCCGGGCGGCTCGCCGTTGCCCGAGGCGACCGGCTCCCCGTTGGCGGGCCCCCCGCTGACCGCGAGCTACCGCACGATCGCGCTGCTCGGGCTGGGCGGATTCGACACCGAGGTGACGGTGCGCAATCCCGGCGCCGCCCCGCGGGAGAACTGGACCGTCGTGCTGACCATGCCGGCGGACCGGGCGGTGGAGAACCGGTCCACCTCGGCGGTGAACTTCACGCAGGACGGCCCGAAGGTCACGGTGACGCCCGTCGGCCCGGCCCGCACCGTGGCCGCCAACGGATCGGTGACCTTCATCATCCGCTTCCCGGCGCTGCTGGCCCTCGGCCAGGCGGTCACCGCCTGCACCGTGGACGGGATCGCCTGCACGGGGAGTTGACCGATACCGGAATGACTTTGGTCGTCCCGGGCGTTACTCTTACAGGCGCGGTGATCGTCACCGTGCGTGCGCGTTCGCGCGACCAGGGGGTGACAGGTTTCGACATCGTACGTTGCGGCAGGAGAAGCGAGCCGAGGAAGCCGACGTCGTCTCGATAATCGTCGTCGGAAAACTATAAGCGCCAAGACTAACGTCAAGCGCGACTTCGCTCTCGCCGCCTGAGGCGAGTAGCAAGTCTGTCGGTCCGGGAGTGCCTATGGCCCGTGTACCGGCATCAGTTAATAGGCTGGCCGATTCAGTCCCGTCGCGGGGCTGCTGAGGCGAGATCAATCGCGACTGGGCCCGTCACACCGTCTCGCTCATGTGATCGGTGGGGTCGAGTAGAGGCATAGTGAGCTGCGCTCGGAGAAGCCCTGTCAATGCGGCGATGGACCCGGGTTCGATTCCCGGCACCTCCACCAGACAGCGAACGGCCCCGGTCCTCCAGGACCGGGGCCGTTCGCCGCATATGCCCTGGTAGCTGCATTAATTACCGACTGAACGTGCGTTCAAACCTGGGCAAAGGTATGGACTTCGGGCCGGTCCCGCGTGACCATCGAACGCAAGGACGTTTTCGCGGTCCGGGGGTGAGGTATGGCCACCGATTCACTGGACGAGCTGTCTACCGCCGTGCTCGGCCCCTCCGGCCGGCTCGGCGAGGTGATCGCCGACGCCCCGCGGCTGACCCACAGCGTGCAGGCGCTGGAGTGCGATCGCCGGGCGCTGCTCGACGCGATGACGGCCAGGGCCGCCGACCGGCACGCCGAGGAACAGCTCGCACAGCGACTCACCGCCTACCGCCAGCGCACGGCCGACGTGCTGCACCAGGCATACGGCGTCGACCTCGGCGGCGAGACCTGACGGCGCTTCGGCGCGAGATCAACGTGCGTTGGCGCTGTGCTGCCATTCGTTCAGCCAGGCGGCGAGGATGCGGGCGCACACGTCGACCGACTCTGCCCAGCCGGTGACGGCCTCACCGTCGGCCTCGTCGCTGACCTGCTTGATCATCCGTAGCGGCACACCGTAGGCGGCGGCCGCCGCGGCGACGGCATACCCCTCCATGTCGACCAGTGCGGCGTGCTCGGCCAGTGCCGCCCGCAGCACCGGGTCCGAGACGAACACGTCACCGGTGGCCAGCACCGGCCCGGCGCCCGGCAGCTCCAGCGCCTCGCCGAAGGTGCGGCCGGTCACGGCGCGGATCGTGGCGGTGTCGAAGTCGTGCTGCACCACCCGGCTGATCTCGTGGACGCCGGCCAGGCCGGGCCGCAGCGCACCGGCGGTGCCCAGGTTCACGATCTCGCGCGGCAGCACGCCGTTGGCCAGCACGCGGGACACCGCGAGTGCCGCGTTGACCTTGCCAACCCCGGTCAGCAGCACGGGGTGCGCGGTGTCCAGGTGCGCCGCCTCCTCCGGCAGCGCCACGACGATCAGCGGCCGGTCGGGGGTCACGGTGCCGGTAAGAGTCACCCGCGAAGTCTAACGGCGTGTCGAACAGCTCTCATGTACGCCGGGGGGCGCAGGTCAGAACGGTCCTTGTCACCGAGTCGGGCAAGTTTGCCGCACAAGCCGTGCCGAGACCCTGACCGTGCCGCCTCCGGACGGATAGGGTGCCATTCATGGCGTCGGGAGAGCCGCACACCACGCGGCACGACAATGCGGGGAAGGGCACGGGGCGGCACGCAGTGGAGTCACTGACCGGGCACCTGCTGGTTGCCATGCCCTCGCTCCGGGATCCCAACTTCGAACGTACGGTCGTCTTCGTCCTCGCCCACGAGGCCGACGGAGCGCTCGGGGTGGTGCTGAACCGGCCCACCGAAGCGCTGGTGGGCGACATCCTGCCCGGCTGGGAGTCGCTGCTGCGCGAGCCCGGCGTGCTCTTCGAGGGCGGCCCGGTCGGCACGGACTCGGCGATCTGCGTGGCCCGCGCCCGTGCGGGCGTGGCAGGCTTCGTCGGCTTCAGCCGGGTGATGGGGCAGATCGGCACGGTGGACCTCAGCCGCGATCCCGCGCGGGTCGGCCAGCGGCTGGAGTGCGTGCGCGTCTACCACGGCTACGCCGGCTGGGGCGCCGGGCAGCTGGAGCAGGAGATCGAGGAGAACTCCTGGCTGGTGTTCGAGGCACTGCCCAGCGATCCGTTCCGCACCCAGCCCGAGGAGCTGTGGTCGCTGGTGCTGCGCCGCCAGGGCGGCCTGACCGCCGCGGTGGCCAACTTCCCGCCTGACGTCGCCCTCAACTGACCGGGGGCCGGTGTTTCCGATCGATCACGGACCCCGGTCCATGATCGGCTGCACTGGCACCTGGTCAACTCGCGGGATACCCGTTTTTGCACGGGGGGCGGGGGCGTGTAATATTTCGCAGGTGCCCGGGCGGCGGAAACGTCAAACGGGGACTTACCAGGAACAAGGGGCCGTGGCGCAGCTGGTAGCGCACCACACTGGCAGTGTGGGGGTCAGGGGTTCGAGTCCCCTCGGCTCCACCGAAGAAACGCCCAGGTCAAACGACCTGGGCGTTTCGCTTTGTCTGTGCAGTGATCTCCGTCGTGCCACATCCGTGCCACATCGCTGCGCCTTCGGCGGACGGATGGCTCGGACGGACGAGCTGCGGCAGACTTCCGCCGTGAACACATCACCCAACCCAGCCGAGCTTTACGCCGACGTGGCCGCCCACGGCAGCTTGGCCGCGGCGCTGGAGGCTGTCGCTGCCTCGTCCGGAGTCGTCCTGGAGACATCTGCCAGCGACGTGCAGCCGCTGCACCACGCGACTGTTGCCAGCAGGACACAGCTTCGCCGACACCTTGGCATCAGCGCGGGGCTGAAGGAGCGATGTTGGGTGATCAATGGATGGGGCCAGGGCATATGGATGGTGTCAGGCAGTACGGACGACCTGGCCGAGGTCATCAAGGCAGCCGTGGCGTGGCGCGACGGTGTGCCCCTGAGCGAGATCGGGCACGTTGCCCCGTTCGTCAAGGTGACCCAACGAGGCGCGGCCGCTGAGAAGGGTCCGGAGCATGTTGTGGCTGGGGAGTGGGCGGGCCTACTGCAACATGCGGAGACGGCCGGATGGCCTGAGTTCCGGGCGCTCGTCATGGCGGCTCATGCTGAGCCGAAGCTGCGGCAGCTGTACCCGTACACCTCTCACTGGTTGCTGGGCTTCTCGACGACCACCGGCTACCCGTTCTCGCCCACCATGGTCTGCCTGGCCGTGTCCAGCGAGTCCAGGTACGGAGCCTATGGGCCGGGGAGGTCAGTCCTTGGTGAAGCCGCTACCGCTGAGGAGGCGGTGCGGATCGCGGCAAACCATCTTCCCGCCGACCTTGGACCCGCAGTGGCGGGACCATACCCCGAAGACGCTTGAGACGTCGTCCCGGCGCGCTCGGCATCTCCATCTGGCCGTCGCAGGACGTTCCTATACGACATACCAGAGAACCATCCCGGGCTCAGTCCTGGCAGTGCGGGGGTCAGGGTTCGAGCGGTGGCCGCCACGCCTCAGGAGGGGGCGGGTACTCCATCGGCGCGCCCGGAGCAGCGTCCGGCCGCGTCTGCCGGTCGAACTCGTCGGAGGCTTGGGCCAGGCGACGCAACGGGCCGCGCAAGGCTCGGCCCGTCCGGCGCAGCAGGCTGAACAGCCACCCGATCGAAGCCGGCAGCAAGTACGACGCACCCGCCGTGACCGCGATGAGCAGCAGAAGGTCCGAGGTGAACGGCAGCCGGGCGACAAGGCCGAAGGCGATCGACGCCGCAGCGGCGGCCGCGACGACGTCCCACCCGGCGCCGATGAAGGCCCGGAGCACGGGGCCGCCGCGGTGGGCTGCCGCGGGTTCGGTCGGGGGAAACTCGCCGGTGACGGCGAACCTCCGTATCTGACGCATCGCCCGCAGCCAGTTGACCGCGAAGGGAACCTTGAGCAGCGCCACCAGCAGCGCCCACTTCCCGAAACCGGCCGCGACCTCGCTCAGCGCGGCCGGGGCCAGCGGCGCGAGGAGCCAGTACGTGAAAAGCAGCGTTGCGAACTCGGCAAGGACGACCGCGAGCGGCAAGAGCACCATGATCGCTAGGGCCGCCCTGTGCTGACGTGGACCCGACAGCTCTGTCACGACGCCCCGTCCCTCATCGACCGCGCCGCAGACACGTTCGGCGCCGCCCGCCTCGTCACTCATATCCCATGGCCGGGATGACCTCGCCGAGTGCTTCCTCGATGAACTCGCGGGTTTCGCCGTCGAACTGGTCGTTGCGGTTCGCCAGCTTGTGCGACTGAAACGTCTTGGCGGTGGCGAAGTCGTCGACGTCGAGCCGTGCGAACAGGGCGCGGCGCTGCCCCGGCCAGTCGGCGGCGAGATCTTCTGCTTTGACCTCGATGTATCTCCTGCCCGTCAGGTCGGCTCTGTTCTTCCAGGTGAGCCACTGCTGGTAGACCGGCTTGAGGTAGGCGAGCGCGCCGTCGACGGTCGACGGCGCCCATGGCTGGTCCAGGTGGGATGCGAGCACCGAGACCGGGTGACGCTTGATGTGCACGATGGTCGCGTCGGGGACCAGTTCCCAGAGGAAATCCATGCACAGCAGGTTGAACGGTGTCTTCTCGCACCAGGTCGGCTTGCCCGCGTCGGCGGCTGCTCCGCCGAACATGGTGTCGACCAGGCCCCGCAGGATGAGCAGCAGTTCGCCCCGGTCACTGAAATACCGGGGAACCACCCGCCGGCGGCTCAGCGGCACGAACGGCCCGGCCGGCCGGTCGGCGTTCCCGAAGCCTTCCGCGGGCGCGGGTTCGTCGTAGGTGTACGCGATCAACCGCGGCCAGAGCTGTTGCACCGCGTCCCGGTAGCGCTGCTCGCCGACCAGCTCGGGAACGGTCTTGCCGCGATCGTCGCGCCGGCCCGGCACCCGTACGGTGAGGAAGTCGCTCAGCCGGTGCAGGGCGTCCTCAGCGACGGTGGGGTCGTATCGATCGGTGAGCGCGTCGGCCAGGTCCCGCAGGCCGCCCGGATCGATGAGGAACTTGGTCTCCATGGGGATCCGATGGATCAGCGGATGCTGGCCGATGATGTCGGCGATCCGTGACGTACCCGATCGACCCGTGCCGGCGACGAAGATCGGTGAGGGGGAGGGCATGGCGAGCAGTCAAACTCTGCGCCCAGCGCCTGTGCAAGCCATTTGTCCCGCACGGGGTGGTGGGGCCGTGGCGGCGGATTCGGGCTGCGGCCGCCACGGCCCCGGTGCGGGTGTCAGTGCGAGATGGTCAGGTTCACCCGCGACACGATGCTCTTCACCGCGCCCCGTCCGGCGAGGCAGTTGATGAGGTCGACCCCGGAGCCGACGAACACCTGGTTGACGTTGCTGCCGAGGAAGAGCCCGGCGGTGACGGTGCCGTTGAAGGTCACCACGAGGTTCGTGCCGGACAGCGATGCGGTGCGGATGGCGTTGACCGTGGTGGTCTGGCCGGTGTTCCAGGTGATCGTGAAGTTCACGGTCAGCGTGCCGAGCACCATGGTGCAGTCGTCGAGCATGGTGATCGTCTTGGTCTCGAACCCGGAGACCAGGTTGGGCCAGCGCGGGGCCTTGCAGGGCTTGTAGTTCGTGGTGCGCGACACCACGGTGGGCTGGTTCACCAGCGTCAGCGGCGGGGTGAACGTGATGGTGTTGGTGCTGCTCGGCGAGGTGCACTGCACGTCGAGCACCGCCGCGTTCGCCGGTGCGGCGGCGATCAGGGTGCCGCCGAGCACCATCAGGGCGGTGAGCGCGACACGGACGAGTCGGACCACCAGGGGCCTCCGATCTAGGGGACGGGTACGGTCGCCGATAGTCACGCTTCGACGACCACCGATACACTAAGCGTGGCCATAGATCGATGGACTGTCGGATATCGATACAAGGTGATGGCTTGAAACAATCTATTAACATCTATATATTGACTGCTTCGGGCGCAGCTCGCAGGCTCGCCGGTGGGGCCGAGCGCACCGTGGCGCCGCACCCGGAGATGATCCGGGTGCGGCGCCACGGGTGTGCGCCGAGGACGGCTCAGCGCGCGGTGAGCAGTTCGAGCACACGCACCGCCGAGGTGCCCAACCCCGACGGCAGCGGCAGGATCGCGGGGGCGTGCGCGGACATGCCGGGACTGCGCAGCGGCATGCTGGCGGGGGAGTACCGCACGCACTCCTCGTGCCAGCGCAGGATGCCCGACATCCAGTCCTTGAGCTGGTCGGCGTACGCGGTCAGCCGCCGCCGGACCTCTTCGTCCAGCCCCAGTTGGTCGCACATGGCGGGCAGCTCCACCGACACGATGTGCTCGAACTGCCGCATGCGCTCGCCCATCAGCCGTGCGACCAGGTCACGGGCGGCGTACCGGTCGCAGCCGAGGAAGCGTTCCAGCACGAACACCAGGTTGTGGATCTCGTCCTCGTACTCGATCTCCTTCTGATAGGAGAACAGGTCGTTGGTGAAGCACGCGTAGTCCTGCGCGGCGTGCTCCAGCTGCTGGATCACCCGGTGCTCGTAGATGTCGTCAGGCACCAGCCCGGCGTGGGCCAGCCGGCACAGGCTCATGGTCATGTCGGAGCCGAACGTGGCCCGCCGCATCTCCACGTAGTCCACCGGATCGGGCACCCGGTTCTGGATCTGGTTCGCCAGCTCCCATACCCAGGAAGCGGTCATGTCCTCGACGGCCTGGCGGAAGCGGGCCCGCGCGGCCGGGGCCATCGGCCCCGCGGTGCGCCGCCACAGGTCGGCCAGGCCGCGTTCGAGCGGGTTGACCGGCTCCGGGACGGGTTCCCCGGCCAGCGGCATGAACAGCGACAGCCGGGCGTTGGCAGCCTTCGCGCCGAGGAAGTCCCGGGTGCGGCCGAACTGCACCGGGAACAGGTCGTCGCCGTAGGTGCCCCAGGTGAGCCAGTTCGACGAGACCTCCAGCTCCTCCGGGGTCGCGTCGGCGTGGATCATCGCGGCGCAGTGCGGGAAGTCGAACCCGGCCAGCGCCTGCTCGTCCCACAGCCCGTGCACGCCGGTGCCCGGCACCGGGTCGAGCATGCCCATCTCGCGACCCCATCGCACGGTCTGCCGCCGGGCCCGGCCCAGGTGCGGGCTGGTGCGCGGCTGGTACGGCATGTGCAGCGGCGGGATCGGCAGGTGGCCCGGCTGCCGGCCGAGCGGCAGGTGGGCGTACTGCCCGAACAGCGTCGGCAGGCCCGGGGCCAGCACCGCGGCGGGTCCCTCGGCGCGCGGCGTGATCTTCGTGTACCGGCTGGACCGGGCGTGCCACTCGTGCCCGCCCGACTGCCAGTCCTGCAGCCCCTTCGCGTACAGCGCCACCGCCAGCTGCTCCGGCGGGGTGACCGCGTGCTCGGCGTACAGCACCGGCAGCTCGGTCAGCGCGGTGTGCTCGAACTGGTGCAGGCGTGACGTGAGCAGCTCGCCGACCAGGTCGCCGGCCCGCTGGGTGGGCACGTCGAGGAACTTCTCCAGCACCAGCACCGCGTTGGAGTTCTCGCCCTCCTCGGCCACCTCCCGCTGGTAGGAGAACAGGTCGTTGCGCAGGTGCACCGCGTCGGCGAAGGTGTCCCGCAGCACCTGCAGCGGCCGCAGGCCGGCGAGGCGGTCGGGCACCTCGGCCCCGCAGGCGTACTCGACGAGGTTCGCCGACCAGGGCGCGCCGCCGACCCGCCGCCGCATCTCGATGTACTCGATCGGGTTGGCGATGCGGTGCCGGTTGATGTTGTCCAGCTCCCACATCGACTCGACCATCAGGTTGTGCGTGCTGGCGACGAAGCGGCGCCGCCAGCCGTCGGACATGTGCGGGATGGTGCGCGCCCACAGATCGGCCAGGCCCGCCTCGGCCGGGTTGCCCGGCTCCGGGGGAGTCTCGCCCGGCTCGGTCATGAACAGTTCCAGCCGGTCCAGGTACTCCTGCGCCCCGGCGAGGTCCCGGTCGTACTTGAACGACTCGAGGAAGTGGTCGTCGAAGAAGAAGACCCAGACATACCAGTCGGTGACCAGGTCCAGCGCCGTGGAGTCGCAGTCGGGATGGGTGTACGCGCACATCAGCGCGTAGTCGTGCTTGCTCAGTTTCTCCAGGTCCCACACCGGTTCGCCGGACGGGCCCGGGGCGTCGAGCATGCCCATCTGCTTGGCCCAGGCGTTCGAGTGCTCCCGGGCGTGCTGCTCGTGCGGGTTCAGCCGCGCCGGGTGGGGCAGGTAGAAGTCGGGCAGGACAAACGCTTGCATCACCGTCTCCTGACGTATTCCTGGCGATGACGTGCAGGTTCTTGCCGCGGCTGTGGATGACTGTATAGCGATATTGCCGGTTTGAGTAGATTGCGATTTTCAACCGGTTCGGCTAGCAGGTCGCGCTGCGTTAGCGTGCGGCTGTGGACAGACACATCGCGTTCGGGCGCCTGCGCAACTTCCGGGATCTGGGCGGCTACCGGGGATTCGAGGGCCGCACCCTGCGCTGGGGACGGCTCTACCGGTCCGACGCGCTGTCCAAGATGGATGACGCGGACTGGGCGCGGTTCACCGAGCTGGGTGTCAAGACCGTGATCGACTTGCGGTACCCGTGGGAGATCGAGCGTGCCGGGCGGGTACGCGAGTACCACGGGCTGACGTACCACAACCTCAGCGTGGAGCACCGGCCGTACCAGCAGGCGTCGCTGGGGCCGGACGTGGCGACCGGGCCGTTCCTCGCGGGCAAGTACGCCGAGGTCGCGCAGGACGGGGTGGTCGAGCTGCGGCAGGCGCTCGACGTGATCGCCGCCGAGGACAACGCTCCCGTGGTGTTCCACTGCGCCTCCGGCAAGGACCGCACCGGCCTGCTCGCCGCGCTGGTGCTGACCCTCCTCGACGTGCCCGACGAGGTCGTCGTCGAGGACTTCGTGCTCACCGAGCTCGCCACGCCCGGCCTGGTCGCGGACATCACCGCCCGGATGGGCGTCGCGCCCACCTGGCCCGGCTACGGTCGCGCGCCCGCCGAGGTGATGACGCTGTTCCTGGCCTGGGCGCGCGAGGAGCACGGCTCGCTGCGCGGCTACGCCGAGAAGCAGCTCGGCATCGACGACGCCTACGTCGCCCGCCTCCGCGCCACCCTGCTCGAACCCTGACAGGGCCGGTCGCGCGGCCCTGACATGGACGCTGGCCTATCCGGTCGAGTCCGATCCACGAAAACTCGATCAGATAGGCCAGCGTCCATGAAAACAGGCGAGGTGGTCGTCCCCGGCCCAGCGCGGTTTCGGCGGGGCGGGGACGGGCTCGGTCAGGGGGTCAGCAGGGCGCGGACCTGGTCGGGGCCGACGGCGAGCAGGAGGGTGGGCAGGCGCGGGCCGGTGTCGCGGCCAACCAGCAGGTGGTAGAGCAGGGCGAAGAACTCGCGCTGGGCGACCTTGAGCTCGGGTGTCGGCTTGACGTCCATGGGCAGGCCCAGGCGGGTCTTGGGGACGCCGTAGACCAGGGTGGTCAGGCCCTCCAGGGACCAGTGGCCGTCCAGGCCGGCCAGCAGCAGGCGCAGGGACTCGCGCTGGTCGTCGTCGAGCTTGGCCAGCAGGGCGGCGTCGGGCTCGGGCAGGACGCGGGTGCGCTGCTCCGCCGGGACCTGGGTGGTGATCCAGTGCTGGGCGCGGTCCAGGCGCGGGCGGGTCTCGTCGAGCGAGGCCACCGGGTCGGCCGGGTCCAGGTCGCGCAGGATGCGCAGGGTCTGCTCCGGGTCGCCGGTGGTGATGTCCACGATCGAGGCCAGCGTGCGGTACGGCAGCGGGTGCGGCGTCACCGGCAGCAGGCCCGCGGCGGTGCCGACGGCGCGGCTGTACGCGGCGGTGTCGGCGGCGTTCGCGGTGCCCTCGGCCACCTTGCGGCCCAGGGTGTCCCACTCGTCGTACAGGCGCTGGATCTCCTGGTCGAAGGCGACCTTGAACGCCTGGTTCGGGCGGCGGCGCGCGTAGAGCCAGCGCAGCAGCGGCGGCTCCATGATCTGCAGCGCGTCGGCCGGGGTCGGCACGCCGCCCTTCGAGCTGCTCATCTTCGCCATGCCGGAGATGCCGACGAAGGCGTACATCGGGCCGATCGGCTGCTGCGCGCCGAACACCTCGCCGACGATCTGCCCACCGACCTGGAACGACGAGCCGGGGGAGGAGTGGTCCACGCCCGAGGGCTCGAACACCACGCCCTCGTACGCCCAGCGCATCGGCCAGTCGACCTTCCACACCAGCTTGCCGCGGCGGTGCTCGGACAGCAGCACCGTCTCGGTGTGCCCGCACTGGCAGGTGTAGGTCAGCTCGGTGGAGTCGTCGTCGTACGCCACCACGGTGGTCAGGTCGCGCTCGCAGACCGAGCAGTACGGCTTGTACGGGAAGTAGCCCGTCGCGCCCGTGCCGTCGTCCTCGGCGGCCGCGCCGGAGCCCTCCGCGGCCTCCTGCGCCGCGGCGGCCTCGTCCTCGTCGAGCTTGCCCTGCTGCGGTGCGCCCGCACCGGTGCGCCCCTTGGTGCGGTAACGGTCCAGCACCGCGTCGATCTTGGCGCGCTCGCGCATGGCCAGCAGGATCTGCTCCTGGTACGCCCCCGAGGTGTACATCTGCGTCTGGCTGATGCCGCGGTGCGCCACGCCCAGCTGCGCCAGCGACTCGGTCATCGAGGCCTTGAAGTGCTCGGCCCAGTTCGGGTACGCGCTGCCGGCCGGGGCCGGCACCGAGGTCAGCGGCTTGCCGATGTGCTCGGCCCAGGACTCGTCGATGCCCGCGGGCACCTTGCGGAAGCGGTCGTAGTCGTCCCAGCTGATGATGTGCACGACCTCGTGCCCGCGGCGGCGGATCTCGTCGGCGACCAGGTGCGGGGTCATCACCTCGCGCAGGTTGCCCAGGTGGATCGGGCCCGACGGGCTCAGGCCGGACGCGCAGACGATCGGTTTGCCCGGAGCGCGACGCTCTGCCTCGGCGATGACCTCGTCAGCGAAGCGGGAGACCCAGTCGGCCTCCGGGGTTGCGGCCACGATCGGCACGTCCTTCCGTGAGAAGCGAGATGGTGCCATTCTCCCGGATCGGTCGAGCGCGTTTCGCGACGCCCCTACCCACCGTGACCCGCCACCCGCCCCACGGCCCCACCCGGGGCGGCGGAGCGGGGTGGTGGGGGTGGGTCAGTTCACGAGGGCGTGGGCGGGCAGGACGACGGAGGCGGCGATGCCGCGCTCGCCGGCGGGCTCCAGCTCGACGCGCATCTCGTGGCGCTGGGCGAGGCGGCTGACCACCTCGATGCCCATCTGGCGGCACGTCGCGGCGGTCACCGGGCTCGGGTGGGCCAGCCGGTGGTTCAGCTCGCGCAGCCGGTCCTTGCCGATGCCGATGCCGCGATCCTCGATCAGCAGCACCGCCCGGTCGGCCACCCGGCGCGCCTCGACCAGCACCGTGCTGTCCGGCGGGGAGAACGCGGCCGCGTTGTCGAACAGCTCCGCCAGCAGGTGGACCAGGTCGTTCACGGCCGGGGCGACCACCACCAGGCCGTCGTCGATCACCCCGAACTCGATCCGGCGGAAGTCCTCGACCTCGGAGCGCGCCCCGTGCAGCACGTCGACCAGGGACACCGGCTCGCGCCGGATCCGGGCCGACTCGCCGCCGGCCAGCACCAGCAGGCTCTCGTCGTTGCGCCGCATGCGGATGGCGAGGAAGTCGAGTTCGAAGACGTCCTTCATCCGGTCCGCGTCCGGTTCCTCGACCTGCTCCATCCGGTCCAGGCAGCTGATCAGCCGGTCGACCATCGCCTGCGAGCGCCGCGACAGGTGGAACAGCATGTTGATGGTCTCTTCCTCCCCCGCAGAGGGGTCGGCTGAGCTCACCATCATGACCACCTCCTGTGACCCGGGGTTACGGCAATCACATATATCAGCACAGCGCGTGCTTGGCGAGACTCAATCATGTTTCTTGTGGGCCCCGACAAGCGGGGGAGTCACCTCGC
The DNA here is from genome assembly GCF_011297315.1 of Catellatospora chokoriensis. Classification (NCBI taxonomy): domain Bacteria; kingdom Bacillati; phylum Actinomycetota; class Actinomycetes; order Micromonosporales; family Micromonosporaceae; genus Catellatospora; species Catellatospora chokoriensis. The sequence continues at coordinate 16,176 of NZ_JAAOTI010000038.1, read as the reverse complement.
TCGGACGGTGGCGGAATCGGCCTTCCGGTCGACAAAGGCGTCACGGACGACGAGGCTGGTGACATGGTTGCCGTGCCCGACCGTCAGCGTGTGCGCGCCGTGCTCCTCGACGGCGACGACCTGATCCTGTTCGAACGGACCCGCCCCGGCGTGCCGCAGCGCTACTGGGCGACACCCGGCGGCGGCGTGGACAAGCACGACGCCAACCTGCTCGCCGCGCTGCACCGGGAGCTCGACGAGGAGCTGCGGGCGGTGGTCACCGCGCCGGTGCCGCTGACCTTCGTCGACACGCAGCGCGAGGACGGCCTCTGGCAGCGGCAGCACCTATTCGCGTGCCGCCTGGTCTCGATGGACGTCGCGAACCGCTACGGCGAGGAGTTCGCCGACCCGGCCAAGGGCACCTACGACGTGGTGCGGGTGCCGTTCACGGCGGAGGCGATCGGCGACCTGAACATGCAGCCCGAGGGCGTCGCGGCGTACCTGCGGGCGGCGATCGACCAGGTGTGGCAGGCCGCGCAGGACGGCCGGGCGAGTTACAGCGTGTCCTTCGCGTCCGGGACGTCGGCGCAGGCACTGCGGCGGGCGCTGCACGAGGCGTACGGCCTGGACCCGGCGGACGTGTTCACCGGCACCGCCGAGGACCTGATGGGCGCGGCCGACGTGCGGGCCACCGTCTGGATCAACCCCGACGGCGGTGACCCGGCGTACGGCTGCGAGCTCAGCGCCGGGGACTCGCTGGCCCGCGCCACCGGGGTCAGCGAGCTCGAACTCGCCACCCGCCTGTGCCGCCTCACCGCCACCACGGCCCTGGTCGCCGACACCCCCCTGCACAGCTGGCTTGTCTCCGCCGATGGCGACTACCACCGCTCCCACGCCCTGCGCCCCTGACGAAGCGCCCCAGCCGGAGGAAGGGCACCTTATTGACGCCAGTGGCGCCGTGAGCTGGTTGTCCGGCTCGCGCGTCAGGTGGTGACGCGGTGCGGGCCCGCGTACACGTTCATGGTCTGGCCCCGCAGGAAGCCGACCAGGGTCATGCCCGCCTCGGCGGCGAGGTCGACGGCGAGGGTGCTGGGCGCGGACACCGCCGCCATCACGCTGATGCCCGCCATCCAGGCCTTCTGCGTCAGCTCGAAGCTGGCCCGGCCCGACACCAGCAGCACGTGTCCGGCCAGCGGCAGCCGCCCGGCCTGCAACTGCGCGCCGATGAGCTTGTCGACCGCGTTGTGCCGGCCGACGTCCTCCCGGATCGTGACCAGCTCGCCCGAGGGTGTGAACAGGCCCGCTGCGTGCAGCCCGCCGGTGCGCTCGAAGGTGCGCTGGGCGGCGCGCAGCCGGTCGGGGAGCAGGGTCAGGGTGCGGGCGTCGACGGTGACCGGGTCGGCCGCCACGTCGTGCGGGGAGCGGGTGCGGATGGCGTCGATGCTGGCCTTGCCGCATACGCCGCACGAGGAGGTGGTGTAGAAGTTGCGCTCGGTCCCGGCGGCCGGCGGCGGCACGTGGTCGGCGAGCACGACGTCGACGACGTTGTAGGTGTTCGCCTCGCCTGAGCCGGCGCAGAGCTGGGCGGTGTGGATGTCGCGGGGGGCGGTGATGACGCCTTCGGTGAGGAGGAAGCCGAGGGCCAGGTCGAGTTCGTCGCCGGGGGTGCGCATCGTGACGGCGAGCGGCGGGCGGTGGCCGACGCGGTGGCCGACGCGGATCTCCAGGGGCTCCTCGGCGGCCAGGGTGTCCTGGCGGCGCACGGTGGACGGCCCGCCGAGGTCGATGCGGGTCACCTGCCTGCGGTCGCTGGCCCGGCCCATCAGACGGGCTGCAGCCGGACGATGATCTGCTTCGAGGTCGGCGTGTTCGACCCGGCCGCGGTGGAGTCCAGCGGCACCAGCACGTTCGCCTCGGGGAAGTAGGTGGCGGCGCAGCCGCGCACGGTCGGGTATCCGATGACGCGGAAGCCCGGCGCGCGCCGCTCGCCGTCGGCCCACTCGGAGATCAGGTCGACGGTCGACCCGTCGGCGATGCCGAGTTCGGCCAGGTCGTCGGGGTTGACGAAGACCACCCGCCGGCCCGCCTTGACGCCGCGGTAACGGTCGTCGAGGCCGTAGATGGTGGTGTTGTACTGGTCGTGGCTGCGCAGCGTCTGCAGCAGCAGGCGGCCCGCGGGCACGGTCAGCACCTCCAGCGGGCTGACGGTGAACCGCGCCCTGCCGTCCGGGGTGGGGAAGCTGCGGCTGTCGCGGGGCGGATGCGGCAGGGTGAACCCCGCCTTGGCGCGCACCTTCGCCTCGAAGTCGTCGAAGCCGGGCACGGTCTGCGCGATCAGCGCCCGGATCGCGCGGTAGTCCTGCGCGTACGACTCCCACGGGATCGTCGAGTCCGGCAGCACGGCGCGGGCCAGCCCGCACACGATGGCGACCTCGGACCGCAGCAGCGGCGAGGCCGGGTCGAGGCGGCCCTGCGAGGCGTGCACGTTCGACATCGAGTCCTCGACGGTGACGAACTGGTCCCCGGCGGCCTGGGTGTCCCGCTCGGTGCGGCCGAGGCAGGGCAGGATCAGCACGGTCTGGGAGTCGGCGGTGACCACGTGCGAGCGGTTGAGCTTGGTGGACACGTGCGCGGTGAGCGTGCAGCGGCGCAGCGCCGCCTCGGTGACGTCGGTGTCGGGGCTGGCCGCGGCGAAGTTGCCGCCGACCGCCACGAACACCTTCGCGTGGCCGTCGCGCATGGCCCGGATCGCCTCGACCGTGTCGTGCCCGCGCCGGGTCGGCATGGCCAGGCCCAGCCGGTCGCCCAGCCGGCCGAGCCAGGTCGGCGGCTCGTGCCAGATGCCCATGGTCCGGTCGCCCTGCACGTTGGAGTGCCCGCGCACCGGGCACAGGCCCGCGCCGGGCTTGCCGATCATGCCGCGCAGCAGCTGCACGTTGACGACTTCCTGAATCGTCGCGACCGCGTCGCGCCCCTGGGTCAGGCCCATGGCCCAGCAGACCACGGTCGCCTCGGACGCGGCGAACAGGCGCGCCGCGGCCTCGATCTCCTCGGTGCTCAGGCCGGTCGCGCGGGCCACCAGGTCCGCGTCCACCTTGCGCACCGCGGTCGCATAACCCTCGAACCCCGAGGTGTACGCCGTGACGAACGCCTCATCGACCGCGCCCCACTCGACCAGCAGCGCGCCGATGGCCTGGAACAGGGCCAGGTCGCCGCCGACCCGGACGGGCAGGTGCAGGTCGGCCAGCGGGGTGCCGGAGCCGACGAGACCGCCGACCTTCTGCGGGTTCTTGAACCGCATCAGCCCCGCCTCGGGCAGCGGGTTGATCGAGATGATCTTCGAGCCGTGCTGCTTGGCCCTCTCCAGCGCGGCGAGCATGCGCGGGTGGTTGGTGCCCGGGTTCTGGCCGACCACCACGATCAGCTTCGCGTCGTGGATGTCGTCGAGGGTGACCGAGCCCTTGCCCATGCCGATGGTCGCGCCCAGCGCCACGCCCGAGGACTCGTGGCACATGTTGCTGCAGTCGGGCAGGTTGTTGGTCCCGTACGCCCGCGCGAACAGCTGATACAGGAAAGCGGCCTCGTTGGAGGTGCGCCCGGACGTGTAGAACAGCGCCTGGTCCGGTTCGATCGCCTTGAGGTGCTCGGCGGCCAGCGCGAACGCCTGCTCCCAGCCGAGCGGCCGGAAGTGCGTGGCGCCCGGGTGCTTGACCATCGGTGTGGTCAGCCGCCCCTGCTGGCCCAGCCAGTAGTCACTGCGTTCGGCCAGCTCGGCCACGGAGTGCTCGGCGAAGAAGTCGGGCGTGATCCGGCGCAGGGTGGCCTCCTCGGCCACGGCCTTCGCGCCGTTCTCGCAGAACTCGAAGCGCGAGCGCTGAGCAGGTACCGAGCGAGGCGGGCCGGACGCCTCCGGGTGGGACGCGTGCGGGTGGTGCTCGGGCGAGGGATCCGGCCAGGCACAGCCGGGACAGTCGAAGCCGTCGGCCTGGTTCACCTTGAGCAGGGTGAGCGCGGTGCGGAGCACGCCCATCTGATTGACGGCGGCGGCCAGGCCGTGCCCCACCCCGGGCAGGCCCGCCGCGGCGGCCTTGGGGCCGCGCACAGTGAGATTCCGGTCACCGACATCGTCGCGGGGGGGCTTCTTCGCCATGTCTCAAACGATCTCACGTCCGTGGCGCGTCGCCGAGTGCGGAGCAGGTCTAACCTGAGTCGTTCGCCGGCACCCCGACCGGCGACATCCCTGCTGGGGAGGATGATCATGAAGGAATGGATCGCCGGCCTGCTGGCCGTGCTGGGCACCCTGCTCGTCCTGGCCGGAGCCACGGTCACCGTGGTCAAGACGCTCACCCCCGACCCGGCCGGCACCCCGGTCGGCACGGACCCCCTGGGCGGGACCGCCACCACCAACGGCAACAGGTTCTCGCGCTGGCTGCACCGCGTCAACGCCGCCGACCGGCTCATCGCCTGGGGTGTGATCCTGCTGGCCCTGGGCGCCGTCGCGGCCGGCGCGATCGCGTTCAACGTGGGCCTGTCGGCCGGAACTCGCTGAGCTGCGCACCGTCCATCGCGGATGGCCCGGCGTCACAGCGCCGGGCCATCCGGATAGATGGTCCGGCGCGCCTGGTGCACCCCGTGCTCCGGGGTCGCCCGCGAAGGATTATTCTGCCTCCGAGGTACGCCTCGAATGATCAATCCGGGTGGCGGCGCGAGAATGGGGCGCCGCGAGCAGCCGGGCCAGCTACAGGAGGCCAGACGTGACCACCGTCGCACCGCAGCCGATCGCGACCCGGCCCTACCCCGTGCGCAAGCAGGTCAAGGGTTCCGCGATCGCGCGCCTGCTGCGCACCACGGATGCGAAGCAGATCGGGATCATGTACATGGTCACCGCCTTCGTGTTCTTCCTGATCGGCGGCCTGATGGCGCTGCTCATGCGCGCCGAGCTCGCCCAGCCGGGGATGCAGTACCTGTCGCCGGAGCAGTACAACCAGCTGTTCACCATGCACGGCACGATCATGCTGCTGTTCTTCGCGACGCCGATCGTGTTCGCGTTCGCGAACTTCGTGGTGCCGATCCAGATCGGCGCGCCCGACGTGTCGTTCCCGCGGCTGAACTCCTTCGCCTACTGGCTCTACCTGTTCGGCGCGAGCCTCGCCACGGCCGGGTTCATCACGCCGGGTGGCGCCGCCGACTTCGGCTGGTTCGCGTACGCGCCGCTGAACGACGCGATCAACTCGCCCGGCATCGGCGCGGACATGTGGATCGCCGGCCTGGTGCTGTCGGGTCTGGGCACCATCCTCGGCGCGGTCAACATGATCACCACGATCCTCACCCTGCGCGCGCCCGGCATGACGATGTTCCGCATGTCGATCATGACCTGGAACATCCTGGTCACCAGCCTGCTCGTGATCATGGTCTTCCCGCTGCTGGCCGCCGCGCTGCTGGCCCTGCTGGCCGACCGCCGCCTCGGCGCGCACGTGTTCGACCCCGCCACCGGCGGCCCCATGCTGTGGCAGCACCTCTTCTGGTTCTTCGGCCACCCCGAGGTGTACATCGTCGCGCTGCCGTTCTTCGGCATCATCTCCGAGGTCATCCCGGTCTTCAGCCGCAAGCCGATCTTCGGTTACACCGGTCTGGTCGCCGCGACCCTGCTGATCGCCGCCCTGTCGATGAGCGTGTGGGCGCACCACATGTTCGCCACCGGCCAGGTGCTGCTGCCGTTCTTCTCGTTCCTGAGCTTCCTGATCGCCGTGCCCACCGGTATGAAGTTCTTCAACTGGATCGGCACCATGTGGCGAGGGCAGATAACGTTCGAGACACCGATGCTGTTCGCCATCGGCTTCCTCGCGATCTTCCTCTTCGGCGGCCTGTCGGGCGTGCTGCTGGCCAGCCCGCCGATCGACTTCCACGTCTCGGACTCGTACTTCGTCGTCGCGCACTTCCACTACGTGCTCTTCGGCACCATCGTGTTCGCCGTGTACTCCGGCATCTACTTCTGGTTCCCGAAGATGTTCGGCCGGATGCTCGACGAGAAGCTCGGCAAGGTGCACTTCTGGCTGACCGTGATCGGCTTCAACTGGACCTTCCTGGTGCAGCACTGGCTGGGCGCCGAGGGCATGCCCCGCCGGTACGCCGACTACCTGCCGTCGGACGGCTTCACGTTCCTGAACGCCTTCTCCACCGTCGGCGCGTTCATCCTGGGCGCCTCCACGCTGCCGTTCCTCTACAACGTGTGGAAGTCGTACCGCACCGGCCCGCTGGTGACCGTCGACGACCCGTGGGGCCACGGCAACTCCCTGGAGTGGGCCACCAGCTGCCCGCCGCCGCTGCGCAACTTCGACCGCATGCCGCGCATCCGCTCGGAGCGCCCCGCATTCGACGCCAAGTTCCCGCACCTGGCCATCTCCACGGGCACCAAGGCCCCCGTCATCGAGGCCCCCAGCTACTCCCACGGCCGCCACGGCGGCGACCACGAGGTCTAGCCCTCACCCGTCCCACCCAGGGGCCCGGTCCGCACCCAGCGGCCCGGGCCCCTGCCCTTTTGGGTCGATCATGAACTTATGGACGTGTTCGACGGCGTGTCGCTCCCCATAACTTCATGATCGACGAGGTGGGGGTCGGGGCCGGGGAACGGTGGGGGAGGATGGAGCCATGCCGGAGGGGGACACCGTCTGGAACACCGCCAAGGTGTTGCGGGACGGGCTGGAGGACGCGGAGCTGACCGGGTCGGACTTCCGGGTGCCGCACCTGGCCACCGTCGACCTGGCGGGTCATCGGGTGGCCGAGTCGCTGAGCCGGGGCAAGCACCTGCTGCTGCGGCTGGTCTCGCCGGAGCACCGCGAGCTGACGTTGCACTCGCACCTGCGCATGGAGGGCGCCTGGCGGGTGTACGCCCCCGGCGAGCGCTGGACGGGCCGTCCCGCGCACCTGATCCGGGTCGTGCTGCGCACCGCGAAGTCCGTCGCCGTCGGCTACCACCTGCACGACCTCAAACTCGTGCCGACCGCGCGGGAGCCGGAGCTGGTCGGCCACCTCGGCCCGGACCTGCTCGGGCCCGACTGGGATCCCGAGGAGGCGGTGCGGCGGCTGGCCGCCGACCCCGCGCGGCCCGTCGCCGAGGCGCTGCTCGACCAGCGCAATCTCGCCGGGATCGGCAACCTCTACAAGTGCGAGCTGCTGTTCCTGCGCGGTGTGTGGCCGTGGACCCCGGTCGGCGACGTGCCGGACCTGCCGGGCATGGTGACGCTCGGGCAGCGGCTGCTCGCGGCCAACAGGGGCCGCTGGACCCAGTCCACCACCGGCTCGCTGCACCGCGGCGAGACCAGCTACGTGTACGGCCGCCGCGCCCAGCCCTGCCGCCGCTGCAACGGCCCGATCGCCAAGACCGACGGCGACGCCGAACGCATCACCTACTGGTGCCCCCGCTGCCAGCCCCAGCCGACCTGACGACCAGGCCGGATCAGCGGTGGGAGGCGGCCGCGTCCTGGGTGAACGCGCCGTCGGCGGCGGACGTTGTCGCGCCCGCGCCGGAGATCGCGGCCTCCGTGAGGATGGCTCCCTCCCAGGCGGGCGCTGATTCCGGGCCGGCGGCTCGCGCGGACCCGGGGTCGCCCGCAGCTGCTCCGGCAAGCGTCGTGCCCCCAGTCGGGGTTGCGGCAGGCACCGCCTCGGCGGTCGCGGGGGCCGTGCGGGCACCCGCCCCGGCCAGGCGCCAGAACGGGAGCGCGATCAGGACCAGCAGCACGCCGGCGGTGCCGGTGGCGGCGAACGCCCAGCCGGGGCCGTACCCGTCGATGATCGTTCCAGCGAACGGCGCACCCGCGGCCACGCCGATCGTCAGCGCGGTGCCGTGCAGGCCCATCGCCTCGCCGCGGGCCGCCGACGGCACCCACTGGCTCATCGTGTCGATGGTGGCCGACAGCGACGGCGCGCACAGCACACCGGCCGGGATCAGCGCCAGGAGCAGCCACCACCAGCCGCCGCCGACCAGGCCGAGCGGGATGGTCAGCGCGCTCATGACCCCGGCCAGCAGCAGCGGCGAGATGCTGCGGTGCAGCGCGCCGTAGACGAAGCCGCCGATCAGGGAGTAGCCGCACCACACGGCGATGACCAGGCCGATCCAGGTCTCCTGGCCGCTGCCCTTGAGCGTGGCGATCAGCGTCAGGTCCGTGGCGGTGAGCACGAACGTCAGCACCGCGGTGATCGACAGCAGCGCGAACAGGCGCGGCCGCAGCCACTGCCGGCGCGGCACCGCGGCCTGCGGGTTCTCCTGCTCCGCCACCGAGCGGGTCGGCGGGTTGAGCGCGATCAGGGCCAGGCCCGCGCCGACCACGCCGATGCCGACGGCGTACATGGTGGGGCGGCTGCCGAAGGCGGTCACCGCGGCGACGGCGGCCGCCGGGGCGAGCATGTAGGACAGCTCGACCGCCATGGAGTCCAGGGCGAACCCGGGGCGGCGCTGGTCGGCCGGGATGAGCGCGGCGATGCACTGCCGGACGAGGCTGAACACGGGCAGGCCGAGCACGCCGGCGACCAGCGCGCCGACCAGCAGGACGTGGTAGCTCAGCTGCGGGGCGATGCTCCAGAACAGCGCCTGGGCGGCGGTGGTGACGATCAGCACCGGGCGCAGGCCGTGCCGGTCGAGCAGCCGTCCGGCCAGCGGGGAGCCGATCGCGGAGCCGAGGGTGGAGGCGGTGCCGACCAGGCCGGCCTGGGCGTAGCCGAGGTGCATCGTGTTGACGACGTGCAGCGTCAGCACGATGCCTGCGGCGATGACCGGGACACGAGCCACCAACCCCACCAGCATCAGCGCGCGTACGCCGGGGAGTCCGAGGATCTTGCGGTAAGGCTCGATGGTCATTGCGGTCTTTACCTCCGCGCCCATCCTGCCTGAGCCCCCCGACACCGCGTCAGTGATCAGCGGTGGTCAACGGGGTTAGTTCCGTCACCGCCTCGGGGGCACAAAAGGCGGCGGCCCGCCGGAACCTCGAGGTTCCGACGGGCCGCCCAGCCCTGCTGGATCAGGCAAGGCCGTTCTTGATCGCGGTGATGAGCTCACCGTTGGACGTGTCGCCGAACGTGTCCCAGAAGAAGGCACCGGCCAGGCTCTGGTTCTTGGCCCACGTCATCTTGCCGGCGATGGTCGCCGGGGTGTCGTAGCTCCACCACTGCCCACCGCTGAAGCAGTAGGCGGTGCCGCCGACGGTGCCGTTGGCCGGGCACTTGGTCTTGAGCACGTGGTAGTCCTCGATGCCCGCCTCGTAGGTGCCGGGGGCCGCGCCGGTCGCCGAGCCGCCGGGGGCGGCCTGGGTGACGCCGGTCCAGCCACGGCCGTAGAAGCCGATGCCGATGAGCAGCTTGCTGGCCGGAACACCCTTGCTCTTCAGCTTGGCGATGGCCGCCTCGGTGCAGAAGCCCTGCTGCGGGATGCCCGCGTAGCAGGTCAGCGGCGAGTGCGGGGCGGTCGGGCCCTGCGCGGCGAAGGCGCCGAAGAAGTCGTACGACATCGGCAGGTACCAGTCGACGTACTGCGCGGCCGCGCCGTAGTCGGTGGCGTCGAGCTTGCCACCGGTGCTGCCGTCCGCGGTGATCGCCGAGGTGACCAGGGCGGATCCGAAGCGGTTGCGCAGCGCCTGCATCAGGTTCCGGTACGCGAGCGGGCCGCTGCTGTCACAGGACAGGCCGCAGGCGTTCGGGTACTCCCAGTCGATGTCGATGCCGTCGAACACGTCGGCCCAGCGCGGGTCCTCGACCAGGTTGTAGCAGGAGTTCGCGAACGCGGTCGGGTTGGCCGCGGCCGCACCGAAGCCGCCGGACCAGGTCCAGCCGCCGAACGACCACACGATCTTGATGTTCGGGTACGCCTTCTTGAGCTTGCGCAGCTGGTTGAAGTTGCCGCGCAGCGCGCCCGCGTCCCAGGTGTCGGCGACGCCGTCGACGCTCTCGGCCGCCGAGTAGGCCCGGTCGTAGTCGGTGTACGAGTCACCGATCACGCACTGGCCGCCGGTCACGTTGCCGAACGCGTAGTTGATGTGCGTCAGCTTCGCGGCCGAGCCGTTGCTCACCAGGTTCTTCACGTGGAAGTTGCGACCGTACTGCGCCCAGTTCGTGAAGTAGCCGATGACCTTCTTGCCCGGGGTCGGGTTGGTCGGGCTGCTCGACGGGCTCGGCGGGGTGCTCGGCGACGCGCTCGGCGAGGTGCTGGGCCGGGCCGACGGCGACGCGCTCGGGCTGGTGCCCGGAGTGGTCGGCACCACGGACGGGCTGGCGCCGGTGGCGCAGTTCGCGCCGTTGATGGTGCAGGCGGTCGGCTGGCCGGAGCCCGCCGTCACGAAGCCGAACGACGCGGTGCCGCCGGCCGGGATGGAGGCGTTCCAGGTGCCGGTCGCGGTGCGGGTCTGGCCCGAGCCGGTCAGGTTGGCGTCCCAGAAGGAGCTGACGGTCGTGCCCGAGGGCAGCGTGAACACGAGGGTCCACGTGGCCGCCGCGCTGGTGCCGTTGGTGATCGTGTACTTGCCCTCGGCGCCGCTTCCCCAGTTGGAGGTCTGGGTGTAGGAGGCGGTGACGGTGCCGGCCGCGTTCGCCATGGTGACAGCGCCGATGGAACCGGCGACGACCATGGCTGCAGTGGCGGCTATCAGGCGGGCCCGTGTTCTGAGCATGGCTCTCCCTTAATGATTGACACCTATCCCCCCGATGCGGCAAAACATTAAGTTAACTTTCCTTAAAATGGAAGAGCGTTTACCTAAAACATCCTTTAAGGGCCCCTGAGCTGTGGTTTCAGCTCGCGTTGGCGATCTCCACACCGGACTCGCGAAGGGTGGCCAGAGCCAGCTTCGTCGATTCCGGAGCGACACCGGCCGTCAGGTCGAGCAGCACCGTGGTCGCGAAGCCCTCGCGGGCCGCGTCCAGCGCGGTCGCCCGTACACAGTGGTCGGTGGCGATGCCCACCACGTCGACCTCGGTCACGTCGCGCATGCGCAGCCAGGCCGCCAGGCCGATGCCGCTGCTCTGCCCCTCGAACCCGGAGTACGCCGCGGCGTACTCGCCCTTGAGGAAGATCGCCTCGATCCGGTCGGTGTCCAGCGCGGGGTGGAACTGCTCGCCGAAGGTGTCCGCGACGCAGTGCACCGGCCAGCTGCTGGAGTAGTCCGGCGGGTTGCCGAAGTGGCCGCCCGGGTCCTGGTGGTGGTCCTTGGTGGCGACGATGTGGTCCCAGCGGCGCGGCGACGCGCCCTCGTCCGCGGCCAGGTGCGCGGACACTCCGGCCGCCACCGCCGCTCCGCCCGCCACCGGCAGCGAGCCGCCCTCGCAGAAGTCGTTCTGCACGTCGACGATGATCAGTGCACGGGCCATGGCCGCCTCCCCGGACAGACAACGGTGGTGCCTGTGCACCGCTGCCCATGCTGCTCCGGTCGGGGCCGTCCCGCAACGATCAGGTGGCGGTGGTCACCGTCACCGGCACCGCGGGGTCGCCCGCGGAAAGTTTCAGGCCCTCCCACGGGATCGTGATCAGACAGTCCCTCAGGTGGGCGCGGCTGTCGGCCAGGGTCGGCAGGTCCGCGGCGAACTCGCCGGCGCGGACGAACGGGCGCTGCAGCAGCCGGTCGCCGGGCTGCGGCGGGGGCGTGGCCTGCTGCGACAGCACGATCTCCTCGACCGCGGTGCCGGTCGGCTTGTGCCGGCGGTATGCCGTCTTGCGCCCGCCCACGGTCGCCTTGTTCTCGGAGCGCTTGACCACCGGGCGGCCGTCCACTTCGACCAGCTTGTAGACCAGGCCCGCGGTCGGCGCGCCGGAGCCGGTCACCACCGCGGTGCCCGCCCCGTACACGTCGACGGGCTCGGCGGCCAGGGCCGCGATGGCGTACTCGTCCAGGTCGCCGCTGACGACGATCTTCACGTCCGGCGCGCCCAGCTCGTCGAGCAGCGCGCGCGACTGCGCGGCCAGCACGGACAGGTCGCCCGAGTCGATGCGCACCGCGCGCAGGCCGGGGCCGGCGACCGCGATCGCGTTGCGGATGCCCTGGCTGATGTCGTACGTGTCGACGAGCAGCGTGGTCTGCTCGCCCAGCGCCGCGACCTGCGAGGCGAATGCCGCCTTCTCGTCGTCGTGCAGCAGCGTGAAGGCGTGCGCGGCGGTGCCCGCGGTGGGGATGCCGTAGCGCAGGCCCGCGGCCAGGTTGGAGGTCGACGCGAACCCGGCCAGGTAGGCGGCACGGGCCGACGCCACGGCGGCCTCCTCGTGCGCCCGGCGCGAGCCCATCTCGATCAGCGGGCGGCCCCGGGCCGCGGTGACCATGCGGGCCGCGGCCGCGGCGATCGCGCAGTCGTGGTTGAGGACCGACAGGATCAGCGTCTCCAGCACCACGCACTCGGCGAACGTGCCGGACACCGTCAGCACGGGGGAGCCGGGGAAGAAGAGCTCGCCCTCGGCATACCCGTCGAGGTCGCCGCGGAAGCGGTAGTCGGCCAGCCAGGCCGCGGTCTGCTCGTCGACGATGCCCCGGTCGCGCAGGAAGGCGACCTCGTCCGGGTGAAATCTGAACGCGGCGAGCCGCTCCAGCAGGCGGCCGGTGCCGGCGACCACGCCGTAGCGCCGGCCCTGCGGCAGCCGCCGCGCGAAAACCTCGAAGACGCTGCGGCGGTGGGCCGTGCCGTCGCGCAGCGCTGCGCTGATCATGGTCAGCTCGTAGTGGTCCGTCAGCAGACTCGGCGCACCAGCATGCATCCCCACACCCTATGGCCTTGCCCGATCTTGCGGAGGTGTCCCCCGTGACATGTGCGGGCGGCCTGGCCGGGGACGGTTCGCGCAAGATCGTCACGGCCGCGCCAGGACGGCACTTCTTCGTGCCTGTGTGTTGCCCGAATCAACTCGTAGGATGGGGGACGTGACCGCCGCCCCACAGACAGTTCCGGTTGATAAACCGGACATAGACGAAGCGTCGGAATTCGCCCGACCCTGGGTCACCATCGTGCACAACGATCCGGTGAACCTGATGAGCTACGTGACCTGGGTTTTCCAGCAGCTCTTCGGTTACAGCAGGGACAAGGCCGAACTGCTGATGCTCGACGTGCACCAGAAGGGCCGGGCCGTCGTGTCGGCGGGCGCCCGCGAGCGCATGGAGCACGACGCCAGCAGGCTGCATACGTACGGCCTGTGGGCCACGGTCGACAGACAGTGAGCGAGCGCGCATGACGATCTTCCGCAGAGTCGGCGCGGAATGCGTGGCGGACTTTCGCGAGGACGAGGTACGGGTACTACGCAAGGTCGCCGAGGAGGTCGTCGGTCTGCTGACCGACGGCTTCGACCGTGAGGACCCCGTCGTCGAGCGGCTGTTCCCCGACGTGTACCCCGAGGACGTCAAGAACTCCGCGGAGTTCCGGCGCTTCACCGAGGGCGACCTGAAGACCGCCAAGATCGACCAGGCCGGCGCGGTGCTGGCCGGGCTGCCGGAGGCCGGCAAGGGCGAGGTGCGACTGGACCCGGAGTCCGCCGAGGCGTGGCTGCGGGCCATCAACGACGCCCGGCTCGCGCTCGGCATCCGGCTGGAGCTGACCGACGACACGGTGGTGGAGTACGAGCTGGAGGAGGCCCTGGAGCAGGACGCCGGCTCGGCCCGGGTGTTCCAGCTCAGCGTCTACTCGTATCTCGGCTACCTCCAGGAGTCCCTCCTCGAAGCCGTCATCGGCGCCGACTTCCGGCGCTGAGCTGCTGGCGCCCGCCTCCGCGGGCGCGGCGGTCCGGCCTCGGAAGCCTCCCTTACCCGCCGGTCGCTCGTCCGCTGCGCGGACTTCCACTCCTGGCGGGTGCGGTCGGCGGCCGGACCGCGCCGCACTGCGGTCCGGATCACAGGACTGTTCTCTGGCGGGTACGGCTCGGTAGGCTGGTCGCCGTGCTGACCATCCACAGGGAGATCATCGAGGCGATCGTCGCCCACGCCCGTCGGGATCACCCGGACGAGGCCTGCGGTGTCGTGGCCGGTCCCGTGGCTTCGGACGCTCCACAGCGGCACATCCCGATGGAGAACGCGGAGCGTTCCACCACGTTCTACCGCTTCGACTCGACGGAGCAGCTGCGCGTGTGGCGGGAGATGGACGACCTCGACGAGGAGCCGGTGGTGATCTACCACTCGCACACGGCGACGGAGCCGTACCCCTCGCGTACCGACATCTCCTACGCGGGCGAACCGAACGCCCACTACCTTCTCGTCTCGACCCGCGACCCGCAGACCGCGGAGATCCGCTCGTTCCGCATCGTGGACGGGCAGGTGTCCGAGGAGCCGGTCCAGCTCGTTGGTGAGAGTATGGACGCCATGCGGAGCTACGAGGAGAACGGCGACCCGCACGCCGTGCAGTCGTTCATGTTCGGGCAGAGCCCGGCGGCGGTGGACTACGAGTGTCAGCGCTGAGCTGACCTCGCCCTGAGTCCCGACGACCGTCCGTTCGACTTTTCTTCTTACAGGAGTTCTCTGCCATGGCCATCGACGTTCGCATCCCCACCATCCTGCGCTCCTACACCGGCGGCGCCAAGGCCGTCTCCAGCGCCGGGGAGAGCCTCGCCGAACTGCTCACCAACCTCGACGGGGCATACCCGGGCCTGCGCGGCCGGCTGATCACGCCCGAGGGCGGCCTGCACCGCTTCGTGAACATCTACGTCAACGACGAGGACGTGCGCTTCCTCGGCTCGCTCGACGCCAAGATCAGCGACGGTGACACGGTCACCATCCTGCCGGCCGTCGCCGGTGGCGCCTTCGGCCTCGCCGCCGCGGCCGCCGTCCTCGGCCGCTGACCTTCCCCGCCGCGACGACCTCGCGCGTTTCGTGGTCCTGAGCGCCGGTGGGGCGTTCCGGTCGGCCCGCCTCACCGGCGGGCCGGCGGGACGACCCGCCGGCGCGGCCCTTTCCGGGCATCCGGCCGACGGCTCGTGTGTGATCGTGGCAGCGACTCGCGCGAACGGAGCTGATCATGGCGCGTTTTGATTCACTGCTCGACGTGTGCGGGGACACACCCCTGATCGGGCTGCCCCGGCTGAGCCCGGCCGTGCCCGACGGCGCGCCGCCGGTGCGCCTGTGGGCGAAGCTGGAGGACCGCAACCCCACCGGCAGCGTGAAGGACCGGGCCGCCATGTACATGGTGCGCGCGGCCGAGGCCGACGGGCGGCTGCGCCCCGGGGCCACGATCCTGGAGCCGACCAGCGGCAACACCGGCATCTCGCTGGCCATGGTGGCCAAGCTGCGTGGCTACCGGCTGGTCTGCGTGATGCCCGAGAACGTCTCCACCGAGCGCATCCAGCTGTTGCGGATGTACGGCGCGGAGATCATCTTCTCGCCGGCGGCGGGCGGCTCGAACCAGGCGGTGGCCACGGCCAAGCAGATCTCGGCCGAGCACCCCGACTGGATCATGCTGTACCAGTACGGCAACGAGGCCAACGCCCGCGCACACTACGAGACGACCGGCCCCGAACTGCTGCGCGACCTGCCCACGCTGACCCACTTCGTGGCCGGCCTGGGCACCACCGGCACGCTCATGGGCACGGGCCGCTACCTGCGGGAGAAGAACCCCGACATCCAGATCATCGCGGCGGAGCCGCGCTACGGCGAGCTGGTCTACGGTCTGCGCAACATCGACGAGGGCTACGTGCCCGAGCTGTACGACGCCTCGGTGCTGACCCGGCGGTTCTCCGTCGGCACCCGCGACGCGGTGCTGCGCACCCGGCAGCTCGTCGAGGTCGAAGGCCTGTTCGTGGGCTTCTCCACCGGCGCCGTCGCCCACGCCGCCCTCGCCGTGGCCCACGAGGCGGCCAAGAACGGCCGCGGCGCCGACGTGGCCTTCCTGGTCGCCGACGCCGGCTGGAAGTACCTCTCGACCGGCGCCTACACCGGCACCCTCACCGACGCCGAAACCGCCCTCGAAGGCCAACTCTGGGCCTGACCCCCGCCGCCCCGCGCCCCGCGCCCCGCGTTGCGCCGGGTTGATCATGAACTTAAGTGCGTGTTCGACGGCGTGTCTCCACCCTGGCACCGTGATCGACTGAGCCCGACCGGGCAACCCGGTCGGGCTCAGTCATGGGCCTGCCCGGCGCCTGGGAGGCTTGTCGATCATGAAGTTAGGGGAGTGACACGCCGTCGAACACGTCCATAAGTTCATGATCAACCCGGCGGGGGGTGGGGTGGCGACCGCGCTGGCAGCCTGGGCGGTCGC